>NZ_JADRHM010000010.1 GCF_018205345.1 Fusobacterium sp. DD2 | reverse complement strand
CCAAAATTGATATTTTTATTTATTATTAAAGTTATTATAAGATACACGATTAAAATCAATTTCACTTAAAGTGTGAGCTGGTTTTTCTTCATTTGGATATCCAATTCCTAATAGACACATAACAATATATCCATCAGGTATGTTAAGTTTTGCTTTTACAAGTTCTTCTGAATCCTGTCCATCTGCTGATTTTCTATCTTGCATATGTACCCAGCAACTTCCAAGACCTATTTCATGAGCTCTCATTTGAATAGCAAAAGCTGCAATTGAGCAATCTGGAATTAAAGTTGTAGATTTTTCTTTTTTACCTAAAACAGCAATAACTAAAGGTGCACCTTTTAAAAATTGTGATCCAACAGCTCTTACATTTGAAAGATATTCAATAATCTCTTTGTTATCAACTACAACAAATTCTGTGCAGTGGTTATTTCTTCCTGTAGGAGCAACTAAACCAGACTTTATAAGATCATCTATTTTCTCCTTTTCTACTTCTTTCTCTTTGTACTTTCTGATACTTCTTCTTGTCATGTAATCCATTTGAATTCCCCCTTATATGATTATCTAATTAGGCTATATAAATAGTTTATTTCCTCTTTCCATATATTACTGTCAATTGTTTCCAATACAATTGGAATATTATCAAATCTTGGATCATTCATAAATCTAATAAAGAACTCCTCACCTAAGACACCTTTTCCAATACTGTCATGTCTATCTTTTTTAGAATTTGTATCAAATTTACTGTCATTTAGATGAACTCCTCTTAGATATTTAAATCCAATTATCTTTTCAAAATCATCCATTGTTTTATTATATCCAGCTTCATCTTTTAGCTCATATCCTGCAGCAAGTATATGACATGTATCAATACATACACCAACTCTTGATTTATCCTCTATCTTATCTATAATTTTAGCAATCTCTTCAAATTTACTTCCTACATTGCTTCCCTGTCCTGCTGTTGTTTCAAGTACTACAACTACATTAGGAACTTTTTTCATAGCCTTATTTATTGCATCAGCTATTAAATCTATACACTCATCAACACTTATCTCTCTTAAATGACTTCCTGGGTGCATATTTAAGTATTTAAGTCCTAACTGGTTGCATCTTTCCATTTCATCTACAAAAGCGTTATATGATTTCTCTCTTTTTTCTGGATCTGGATTTCCTAGATTTTGCAAATAACTATTATGAGGAAGTATAAATTCAGGTGTTATTCCTGATTCCCCCATTGCCTTTTTAAACTCCTCTATCTCTTTCTCCTCAAGAGGTTTTGCATCCCATCTTCTTTGATTTTTAGTAAATAGAGCAATTGCCTTTGCTCCTATCTCTTCAGCATTTTTAAATGCATTTATAAGTCCACCCTGCACACTTACATGTGCACCTATATATTTATTTATTTTTTTATCACTCATCTTATATTATCCCCCTTCCCTGTAATTATACCATAAAGTTGATTCAAAAAGAATAGTATAAAAAAAGAGCTTGAAACCAAGCTCTTAAAAGTAATGTGATAATCCAATAGATATAACTTTATAGTTGTAATCCTTATTGAAAAGATTTCTATAACCTACAGTAAATAGAAAATCAGGGTCTATAAAGTATCCTGCATTTATATGGAACTGTCCATAGTTTTTTTCAATAGTTTTCATTATTGAATCTGTAACTGGATATTTTCTATCTTTGAAATTCATATTCCAATCTATACCTGCAGTTATCATAAATTTATCATTAAATATTTTTATCATATTTAAACCAACTAATCCACTAAAAATATCCTGATTATTAGTACTAATACCTTTATGCCCTTTTAGAGTATATTGAGTATAATTAATTCCTGCAAATGGGTATAGAACAGTTGTAGTATCAACAAAATAGTTATATCCTATCTCTCCACCTACACCATAATTTTTAGTTCTGTATTTGTGGTTAAATAGATTATTTTTAGTTTCAGTATATCCAAGTTTACCAATAAACACTGTATTCTCTTTCTTATATCCTATTAAATAATCAAAACCATAGGATCTAATAAGATTATGAGTATCATCAATTTTTAAAGTTGATTTCATATGTCCCAGTGATATTCCAGCAAATACATTTGGATGCTTTACAAGATTACTATTAGTCCCTAGTAAAAAACTTTTAGTCTTAGTGTAATCTGCATCATCACCATTTTCTCCATAGGCTTTACCTACATATTCAATATATTGATTTGAATTGCTTTGTCCTGCCAGTTCTAACTCCTGTGCAACTATATTTGTTCTGAACTGCTCTTCTCCTCTGTATAGGATAAATCTACTGTGAATATCTCCCAGGTTGTTCTGATATTCATGAGCAGTGAGAATAGAACTTAACATTAAAAAGCATATAAATGTTTTTAATTTCATCAGCACTATTCTCCTATTTTTTTCTTGAAGTCAGTCTTAAGATATAAAGAAATAGATTTATAAAATCTAAGTAAAGGCTTAAAGCACCAAATATTCCAAGTTTTTCTAATGTTTCACCATCTATATTTCCAGCATTTATTGCAAGATTTTTAATACGGTTGATATCATAAGCTATAAGAGCTGAGAATATTACAGTTCCTAGTATTGTAACTACCCAGTAAATCATAGATACCTTAAAGAAAAAGTTGATAAGAGATATAATTATAATTGTAATAAGTCCAGCCATTAGATATCCACTATATTTAGTCAAATCCTCTTTAGTTGTATATCCATATATTGCAGTTACTATAAACATAATAATTGTTATTGCAAGAGCATATAAGATACTGATTGGAGAAAATATAAATGTAATACTTGAAAGAACCACTCCATTGCTTATTGCATATATACAGAAAAGCAATCTTGCAACTGTTGAAGATATCTTGTTAATAGCAAAACTTAAAACTGCAACAAGAACAAACTGACCAATTATAATTGGCTTAAAATACATTTGTGTTCTATATAACATCTCAGGATCAATAAATACAAGATATAAAGGTACAACTGCAGTAATAATTAGCCCCAATACCATGTTTAACAAAACTTTTCTTACAAAATTATTTGTTCTTTCCACGCTAAAATCAGAAGTAAAAAAACCATTTTCATTGAATTCATTCATAATAAAACCTCCTATAAGATATTTAATATTTTAAAGCTGTAAAAGATAAATCAACTACTTTTAATCCATCTACAGCTGCACTGACAATTCCACCTGCATAACCTGCTCCCTCTCCTATTGGGTAAAGGCCATCTATATTTACAGACATTCCTTTTATATCTCTTGTTATCTTAACAGGAGAAGAGGTTCTTGTTTCTGGGGCAATAAGGTTTACTCTATCTGAGATAAATAGAGAATTTCTTGACCAGTATTCAAATGCAGCATTCATATTAGCTGTTATCTTTTCTGGGAAAAAGTTTCTCAAATTATATGGAGTCTTTTTCATTTCATAACTGCTTTCTATCTCATGAGATGTAACTCTATTTCCCATAAAGTCCATTACATTTTGATATAGAGCTCCGTAGTTACCAACTAGTTCATATGTTTTATGTTCAAGCTCTTCCTGGAAATCCATCCCAGAGAAAAGATCATTTCCAAAGTCATTTTCCTTAATACCAACTACTATAGCAGAGTTAGAGAACTTTCCATCACGAGTTGAATAACTCATTCCATTTACAAGACTTGTTTTCTCTTCAGATGCAGCATTTACTATTACCCCACCTGGACACATACAAAATGAAAATACTCCACGATTTTCCTCTCTATTGTTATATGTAACACTGTATGTAGCTGCCCCTAATAGAGGATTGTTAGCACTTTTACCATATTGCATCTTATCTATATCTTCTCTTAGATGCTCAATTCTGGCTCCAACAGCAAAAGGCTTACTGTCCATATGCACTCCATTTTTATGCAGCATTCTATATGTATCTCTTGCTGAATGTCCAATAGCTAAGATAACGCTATCAAAAGAGTATAAGTTTTTAATACCTTTATCACTAATAACCTCAATTTGAGATATTTTGCCATCTTTTATAACTATATTTTCCAGTCTGTGGTTAAAGAAGAATTTACCTCCCAGAGTTTTAATCTTTTCACGAAGGTTTTTAACTACAACCTTTAGAATATCAGTTCCAATATGAGGTTTATAATCCCATAGAATTTGTTCCTGTGCTCCACACTCTACAAATTCATTAAAGACCTTCTCTATATATTCACTTTTAATTCTTGTATTAAGTTTTCCATCAGAATATGTTCCAGCTCCACCTTCACCAAATTGTATATTTGAATCTGGATTTAAAATACTCTTCTTAATAAAAGTATCAGTAGTAGCATCTCTATGCTCTACATCTTCTCCTCTTTCAAATACATATGGGATATAACCATATTCTGCAAGTCTTAGAGCTGCAAATAACCCTGCTGGGCCAGCACCAATTACTGCTACCTCTTTATTCTTTAGAAGGGGAACTCTTTCTATTTTCTCTTTTTCCTTAACCTTTGTTACGTCTTTTATTTTATCTACATCTATTGGAGTTTTTAACTCAACTTCCAGGTTATAGATAAACTTTATATCATTTTTCTTTCTACTATCAATGGATCTTTTATTCCACTTAATAGATTTAATATTATTTGCTTCGATTTTCTTCTCTTTTAATTGTCTCATAATCTCTTTATCCTGATTTTTACTTAAAGAGACAATAAGATTATTTACATTGATTTTCATATAACACCTCTAAGTGGATTATACCATAATTTTTTTATTTCAGAAAGTTAAAAAGAGACTTGAATAATCAAGTCTCCCCTTAGCTACTGAAAACTATTTAATTTTTTCTGATAATAATTTACCAGGTTTGAATTTAACAACTTTTCTAGCTTCAATAGTCATCATTTTTTTAGTTTGAGGGTTTCTTACTTTTCTTGCGGCTTTATCTTGTACTTCCCATTTTCCCCAACCTACAAATCCAACTTCTCCGTCAGTTATTAATGCCTCTTGAACAGAATCTAAAAATAAATTGATGTGTTTTTCAGCATCTTTTTTAGACATTTCCCCATTCTTTGCAAACAACTCAACAAATTCTTTTTTTGTCATACTTATCTATCCTCCTTAATTATATTAAGATAACCTTTTCCTTTAACTTAATATACTATCTAATTCAAGTTTTGTAAATAGCTTTTCTAAAAAATTTATATTAGCCCTTCACTCCACATTTATATTATATCACATTTATTGGGAATTTGAACAACTATTATAGATTTTTTTTGAATTTTGTTATACAATAGTGATAAGAACGTCACAAGGGGGGGAGAAATTATGATTATTATTAAAGGTGGAAGATACCTTGATGTAAAAAACTCTAAGTTTTTATTAGGAGATATTGCCATTGAAAAGGGCAAAATTAAGGAGATTGGTGAAAATATCAAAGGAGAAAATGGAGATCTTGTAATCGATGCTTCTGGAAAGATAGTTACTCCTGGATTAGTAGAGGCACACTGTCATTTAGGACTACTTGGAGATAGTGTTGGAAAAGAAAATGATGATTTAAATGAAAGATCAGGAGCTATCTGTCCCGAACTACGTGCTATTGATGCAATAGATCCTATGGATAAAGTATTTGAAGAAGCTTATCAAGGTGGAGTAACATCTGTTGCAACAGGACCAGGAAGTGGAAATATTTTAGGTGGACAGTTTGCAGCAATTAAAACTTATGGTAAAAGAATTGATAATATGATAATTAAAGAACCTATTGCTATGAAATGCGCATTTGGAGAAAATCCAAAACGTTTTTACGGAGAGAGAGGAGAAAAACCTACTACAAGAATGGCAATAGCAAGCTCACTTAGAGATACTCTTTACAAAGCTAAAGAATATATGATGAAAAAGGAAGCAGCTGGAGATAATATTTATAAGCTTCCACCATTTAATTTGAGCTATGAGGCTCTTATACCAGTATTAAAAAGAGAAATACCATTAAAGGCACATGCTCATAAAGCAAGTGATATTTTTACTGCAATTCGTATTGCTAAAGAGTTTAATGTTAAAATGACACTTGATCACTCAACAGATGCAAGAGCAGTTATAGATGAGTTAGCTAAGGAAAAATTTGATATGATTGTAGGACCTAGCTTAGGCCACAGAACAAAAGTGGAACTTGTAAATAAATCTTTTAAAACTGCTGGTGAGTTGAACAGGGCAGGAATTAAAATCTCTATTACTACTGATAGTCCTGTAATCCCATTGCAACACCTTCCAATATGTGCAGCACTAGCTGTTAAAGAGGGAATGGATAAGTTTGAAGCATATAAGGCAATTACTATTAATCCTGCTGAAATCCTAGGAATAGATGATAAAGTAGGTTCTATAGAAGTTGGAAAAGATGCAGATATAGTTATCTGGTCAGGTGAACCACTTGATATTATGTCCTCTGTTGAATATACTCTGATTAACGGAGAGATAGTTTATAAAAAATAATTTAGAATATAAAAGGGGCTGTTGCATTTATAAAACTGTAAAAGTAAAATTCTCGGCATTAGAAATAGTTTTGTTATTTATGCAGTGAAACAGAATACTGAAAATTTGACTGTTTGAACGAAGTGAGTTTCAAATTTTCTTTCTGTGAGCAAAATAAATAGAAACTATTGATAGCTTAGAGGATTTTATCTTTTACAAATTTGCAACAACCCCTATCTTATTATATTCAATAATTATTTTTCTAAAAGTGGCATAAGTTGAGTATAGTTCTTTTCTTCAATCAAAATATCATTGAGATTTTCATAGTTAAATTTATATAATCTTAAAAGAATAAATGTAACTGCCATCTTTAAATTTGCATATTTTAAAAGTTCCATCTCTTCCTTGGTAAGAGGTCTTTCTTTTTGATATTCATCTAATAGAAGGTTTATAAACCTATCTTCCTTTTCCTTTGGAAATCTGTTAATTCTAATCCAATAATTTATTATAATTGCCAGATCCATTATAAAAGGTCCAGTTTGAGATTCGTTAAAGTCCAATATTCCAACTATTTTATTATTATCAATAAAAACATTATCAGGAAAAATATCATTGTGGATTATTCCACTTGGAAGTCTTGAAAAATCAATATGTTTAACCTTTTCATAAGCTGATAATATTTTCTTTTTATCTTCTTCAGGTATGTTGTTATTTTCAAAATATATATTGTTATAGTAAAAATCCATATCTATTCTTGATTTTCTATTGAGCTTTTTATTGATTGAATAGTTATGTAACATTCCTATATATTTAGCAATCTCTTTAATAACCTCTTCATCAACTCTTTTAATTGGATCCCCATGTATAAAATGAAAAAGTGCTACCATCTTGTCATTACATACTACATAATTTTCTCCAGTGACAGTTTTTAGAGGTAGACAACATGGTAAAACACTGTTTAAATCAAGTAGAAAATCAAGTTCAAGATTTTCCTCTTCAAATTTTCTACCCCCTTCAAATACACGAAGAACAAACTTTCCCCTGTCCGTTTTTATAAAGTAATTGGTATTTAATATACCATTCTTTATCTTATGATATTCTATAAGCTCAAGATTATAGTTATTAAGTATCAGCTCTATATCTTTAGCATTTAAATCTGTATAAACGGCCATTGAAATCCTCCATTAAAATTTTTACATTATGATTACATCATTCTAACATGATTTGATTTTTTTTACTAATATAAAAACAAAAAAAGTCGTTAAGTATAATTAAACACTTTCTTTTTTGCTATTTTTATGATCATTTCTTATCCAAAAAATTGTTATTTTCTCCAAAAAATAGGGAAACCCTAACCTGGGTAAGTTAGGGTCATATGGGTTTTGTTCACTCTCCGTGAACTATGGGTATTAGAAACAAACTGTCATTGTTCTACGAGAATATATTATCACAATATGGGAGGAATGTCAATGAATATTTAACATTCATTTCATAAATTAAACAATTTTGCTAATTTACTTCTCATATATTGATTATTCTTTATACAATATAAAAAAGGTAGCCTTAAAGACTACCTTAATTATTTTTATTGAATCTGTTCAACTGTTACCTGTTCATCACTATTATCTTTTGGATGAATCTTATAGAACATTGCATATAGAAGCGGTACAACAAATAGTGTCAATATAGTTGATGATGTAAGACCAAATATTATTGTAATAGCCATATCTCCATACAATGGGTCAAATATAAGAGGAAGCATTCCAAATATTGTTGTTGCAGATGTCATACTTACTGGTCTTATTCTACTTACTGCAGAATCCAGAACTGCTATATATGGGTCCTTCTTCTCTACATTTATCTCATATTTTATCTCATCAATCAATACTATGGAGTTTTTAATCATCATTCCTGATAAGCTTATTGCTCCTATAATTGACATGAAACCAAATGATCTACCAGTTATAAATAATCCTGGAACAATACCTATAAATGATAGTGGAAGTATTGCAAATATGATAATTGGATCTTTTAAACTTGCAAAAAGAAGTACACATATAGCAAACATAAGGATACTTTGTAGTGGTACTGATTGTAGTACTGCTGCAATGTTTTTATGTTGCTCATAGTATTCTCCACTCCACTCATAAGTGTATTTGTCAGGGAATTCTATATTTTTAAGCTGTTTATCTATATCTCTTCTTATACTTTCTGGTGTTCTTTGTCCATCTGTATCACACTGAACCTTAATAGCTCTAACTCCATTTCTTCTCCATATCTCTGGGTTTTCCCATTGAAGTTTATTATTTGATACAAATTGATTTAGAGGTATGCTATGAGGTCCCATACCCCATACAGGAAGTTGTCCAACACTGTTCATATCAAGATCCTGTTCTCCAACATTCTCTTTTAAAAGTATTGGTAACTGATTTGTTCCATCCATAAATTTACCAATTGTAAATCCTGAAGTAGCTCTACTAAATGAGTTAGCTACGTCAAATGGTGTAATGAGATTTTTCTTTTGATTTTGTTGTGAAATCTCAGGTGTCCAAGTAAGAACTTTATTTTTCCAGTCAGTTTGAATATCTGTAGTACCATCTACTGTTTTTACAAGATCCATTACTTTTTCAGAAAGATCTCTTAGCACTGCTGGGTCAGGTCCTAATATTCTAAGCTCAATTGGATACTTAGTAGGAATACCATTTACATATTTTCTAAGTTCCACTTTTACATCTGGTATATTTTCTGCTGTATATTTTTTAATGTGATCTCCAATTCTATCTATACTATCCAGCTCTTTAACTGTTATTATAAGCTGAGATAATGATTCATTTGGAAGCTCTGGTATAGTTGCTACATAGTAACGAGCTGGTGATGCCCCAACTGATGCAGTAACATTTATAACATCTTTATCTTTTAATATCTCTTTTTCAAGAATTTTACTTACATTTGATGTACCTTCAAGTGTAGTTCCCACAGGAGTCCATACATTTAAAAGGAATCCCTTTTTATCTGAATCTGGGAAGAATGTCAAAGGTAATCTAAAGAATAGTAACATTGAAATAACAAATGCTCCTATTATTACTCCCAGTGAGAAAGTTCTATGTGCAAGTACTTTAACTAGAAAAGCACGACATTTCTTATAAAATTTCTCTTTTCTACCACTTGGCTTTTTAGATGTATCTACTTTCAGATACATATCACAGAATACTGGTGTCTGAGTAAGTGCAAGAACCCAACTTAATCCCAATGATATAGCCATTATCCAGAATAGACTTGATACATATGATCCAGCATCTGTTGGCATTAGATACATTGGTAAGAAGGCAATAATTGCAATTGATGTAGCTCCAAGTAATGGTATTGCCGTTTTCTTAGCTGTTTTAGTAAGTGCCGTGAACCTATCTTCATTATTCTCAAAACCAACCAGAATACCATCTGCTATAACTATGGAGTTATCAACTAGCATTCCCATTGCAACAATAAAAGATCCCAATGAAACTCTTTGCATATCTATATTTACTGCAAGCATAAATATTATAGTTCCTAAGATTGAAAATATAAGTCCACTTCCTATAATAAGACCTGTTCTCATTCCCATTGTAAATAGAAGTATTCCAACAACAACTACTACTGATGCAATTAAGTTTTGTACAAAGACTCCTATAGCTGTTGATACAAGGTCTGGCTGATAGTATACTTTTTCAACTTCTATACCAGCAGGAAGATGAGCTTTTAACTCCTCTAATTTAGCATCTATTGCTTTACCAGTATGAATTACGTTAGTCCCTTTTTCAGGTGAAAGCATAAGTCCTATTGCGTCTCTTGTATTATATCTCATCATAGTTCTTACTGGAGTAACATATGTCTCCTGAACTTTTGCAATATCTTTTACTCTTACAACAATTTGTCCATTTTTTCCAGGTTTGGAGAAAATAACAAAGTTCTCTAAATCCTCTATTGATTTAAATTTATTTTCAATGTTAACTCTTATATACTGGCTACCCTGATTAAGAGATGGTGTATAAGCAGGTAATGCCTGACCAATAAATGATGCCATTATCATCTTGTCATTTAAACCATAAGTTGCCATCTTATTTCTATCAATAACTACTTCTATTGCTGATTCGTTTTTCCCAACTACTGTAGTTTTTGATACACCGTGGATAGATTGCAGTTCTCTACGAATATATGAAACATATTTATCCAGCTCTTTTTTAGAGTATCCATCACTTGTAACTGCCAAAAACATTCCATATACATCCCCATAGTCATCTAAGACCATTGGAGCCATAGTACCACTAGGTAGTGATCCTTTAATATCGTTTATCTTCTTTCTTACATTATCCCAATATTGATCTATCTCTTCATTTTTCAATGATTCACTAAGTTTAATTTTAACCTCTGAAAAATTTGCCTTTGAAACGCTTTCAATATATTCTACATTTGGAATCTTTTGTAAAGCATTTTCAACAGCATCAGTAACTTCTAACTCTACCTCATGAGGAGTTGCCCCAGGGTAAACAGTAAGGACAATTGCCTCTTTAACTTTAAATTCTGGGTCTTCAAGTTTTCCAACTTTGAAGTAAGATATTATTCCTCCAACAAGTATAATAACAGTGAAGAATAGAGTTACAACACGATTCTTTATTGAATAATCAATTATGCTCATTTATAACCTCCTAAAGTACTCCACCAACATTAGTTTCTGAAGGCTGTTGGATAACTTTAACCTTTTCTCCTTCAGTCACTGTATGAACTCCTGCTATTATAACTTTATCTGTTCTATTTAATCCTTTTGTAATTGTTATATTTCCATTTGATTTTAGTGCTCCTAACTCAACCTTTTGAGCTTTTACTACACCATCATTGTAAAGGTAAACATTACTTCCATCTTTTTCAAATAGAGCAGTTAAAGGTACTGTAATCTCTTTATGATTTTCATTTGCAATGTTAGCTACTACAGTTCCAGTAGTTCCGATTATAAGATCCTTTGCAGCACTGTCTATAAAATCAAATGTAACTGGATATGTTAGTTTTAAAAGATCTGTATTTTTACCAACTTTTGCAAGTTTTAATATATAAGTCTTATTAGCTGTTCTAAATGTAAATGATTCTGCTTTTTGAATTGTATCAATATCTTTACCAGCTATATTTATATCAACTCTAGGCATCTCCTGAGAAACAATTGTTACAACTGGTCCAGCAGCTGTTACAACGCTTCCCTCATCCATAATCTTTTTACCAATATATCCATCATAAGGTGCTCTAAGTTTTGTATCTTCTACTCTGTTCATTGCGTTTTTAACACCTTGTTCTGCAGCTTTTAAAGTAGCTTTAGATGCTTTATATTGAGCAGTAACTATATCAAAGTTTTTATCTGACATAGCTTTTCCATCATGAAGAATTACAGCTCTTTTATATTGTGCTGCCATATTTTCATAGCCAGCTTTTGCTGCATCATATTGTTTTCTATTAGCTTCCAGATTTACATTATAATCACTAGTATCTAAAGTAGCAATTATATCTCCCTTTTTAACAAAGTCACCTGGTAATACGTTGATTTTAGAAATACTTCCAGGAATTTTAAATGCAAGGGTTGTATCATTATCAGCTACAACTATTCCAGGGAAGTTGATATCATGCATCTGTTGTTCTTTAGCTAGATCCAATACCACAACTGGTCTTATAATCTCTTCTTTAAATTCTTTTTGCTTACATCCTAAAAGAAGCATTCCAAGTACAATTATTGTCATAACTTTTAATCTATTTTTTCTCATTACCGTTGTCTCCTTTAGTAAATATTGATTTTCCCATTAACATATCAAGTGTTGCACAAGCCATTCTATATTTCAAGTCTGCTTTTTCTTTTAAGCTAAGTGCTTTTTCAAAGTCAGCAAGTGTCTGGATATATTCCCAATCATCAATTGTTCCTGTTTCTCTTTCAAGTTTTTTCTGATTGATCATACCTTCCATAGCTTCAAAGTTGTGATCAGCTATATTTTTTTCCTCTTTTGCAGAACCCATCTGGTTATATGCATTGACAGTTTCATATATAATCTTAACCATTTCCTGCTCTTTTTTAATATAAGCTATCTTCTCTTTCTCTCTTGCTATCTTATACTCATTGACATTTTGGAAACCGTTGAATATACTGAATATTCCACCTATAGTTCCCATAAAGAAGTTCTGATTTACAAGTGCTTCTGCATTTGTATTTACATATCCTCCTGTAATCATTATTTTAGGGAGAAAATTAGTAATAGCTATCTTTTTGACATCCTTACTTATCTTTTGTCCCTCTTCTCTTATTTTTAACATATCGCTATTTTCAAGTGCTTCATATATAGCAGCATCTAATGTGATATCTTCTTTTTCATCAAATTTTGGCATTTGAAGTTTTATATCAGCAAATGGATATAGATCCAATGTATTTAAAAGAGATATCTTAGCTAATTGTAAGTCTCTTTCATTTTCTTTCAATGCGTGTTTTTTTACTTCATTGAAAACTTCTACACGTTTATTTTCCCAAGGTAGAATACTTCCCGTCTTGAGTCCAAGGTCAGCATTGTGTTTTAACTGTTCTGTTGCTTCAACCTCTCTTTTCAAGAAATCATTTTCACTTTCAAGTGCAAGGACATGGTAGTATTTTCCAATTGTCTGCAGCTTAATCATCTTTTCTGTAAGATCTCTTGTAAGTACAGAGATATTTTCTCCTTTAGACTTTGCACTATATAAGAACCACGTAGATGGAACAAATATAGGCAATTGAGCATTTACTCCAAACATAGCAAAATCTTTATCTAAAAGTCTTGCTTCTAAAGATGTTGGGAACATTCCTGCCATTCCTGCGATATAGGGATTTCTTGCCAATGCAGGGTTTTTAGCAATCTGTTTTGGAATATCTTCCAATCCTGTATCCAACGCCTTAGCTCTTAATTGTTCATTGAAAAGAGTTCTTGAGTAAGTTACAGATAATTTTGGTAAGAAATTACCAAAGGCAATTCTCTTATCATATTTTGCAATCTCTCTTTCAATCTCTTTAGTTTTTAAATCCAGATTTCTGTCTACTCCAATTTTGATAGCTTCATCAAGAGTTAAAACTTTGTCAGGTTTTAAAATGTTAGCAGTAACTTTTTCCTTATCACTAAGAATCTCTTCTCGTTCTTTTTTGATATCATTAGAAGAGCATCCTATTAATAACACTGCTGTTATTAAAAACAAAATTTTCTTCATCTATCCTCCTAATCAAATAACAAAAGGATGACAGTGCCATCCCTTGTATATATTTTAATCTTCTTTTTTTACCTTACCATTTTTAAATGACACAGTACCAAGGAGTTTTCCATTCTCATAGAACATGCTCCAGTCTCCATTCATTTTTCCCTCTTTGAAGTTTCCAATTGCATTTACAATTCCATTTTCATAGTATCTTACAAATTTACCATTCTTAGTTTGGTTTCTGTATTCCTCACGGATTTTTACCTCACCATTTTCATAGTAATAAACTGCTTCTCCTTCAAGAAGACCATTTACAAAGGTTTCATTTACTTTGACTTCGCCATTTTCATAGTAAGAAATGTACTCCCCATGTAGAATGTTATCTTTAAATGAAACAATCTCTTTTATGCTACCATCTGGAAAGTAGTTGATTTTCTTTCCATTTAGTTTTCCTTCAAAGAAGTATCCCCTGGTTTTAATTGCTCCATCTTCATAGTATTTTATCCATTCACCATTAAGACGATCATCTTTAAATACCATCGACTCTTTCATCATTCCATTTTCGTAAAACTGGATACAGTCACCACAAAGTCTTCCATCTATAAACTCTGTAGTTTCTTTAAGCTGTCCATTTTCATAGAACTTTTCATCTGTTCCCTCTTTTATTCCATCAACATAAGTTTCAGTTTCCCTTATATCTCCATTTGGATATCTATAAATAAGAACTCCAGAGAAAGGCTTGTCTTCTCCACTTATATAGATCAGTCCATTGATCATTTGATTTTTGTAAAACTCTTCTCTTCTACTCATAAATCCCTTTCTCCTCCATATTTATTACTTCTAATTTTTCTCGTTGTTTTCAATTTTTTCATCTGTTTTTTCCTCTTTATTTATCCTTTTTAAGAATAAGTTTTTAGCTTTCATTAACATTGCAAAAAATATGAAATAGTGTATATATTTTAGTTGTTCAAAAGACTTATGAAATACTTTGTCACATATAAATATAATAAAAACCCATAAAAAAACAATTCCTAAAAGCATTAATACAAATTTAAACCATTCGTTCCAAAATTTGTCTTTCATTTCCAATACTCCAATCTTTTTAGGAATATTATATCATATATTAGTTCTAGATACAAAAATTTATGTACAAAATAAATATTTTATTTCACAAATTTATCCGTAAAAAAAAGTGCAGTTAAAATATATAACTGCACTAAGGTAATATTTTACTGGTTTTTATTGCTATTATAGATAAGCTATTAGAAGTTTTATAGTCTCTCTTACTCCATCAATATGAGTTCTTTCATAAGAGTGAGAAGCTTCTACACTAGGACCAATACATCCACATTTAAAATCAAATCCTTGAACTACTGCTGCACTTGAATCTGAACCATATCTATTATATACATCAACTGTATATTGAATATCATTCATTTCAGCTGCTTCAATAAGTCCCATTCTAACTTCTACATCATAAGGAGTTTTATTATCTTTAGCTGTGATGCTTACTTTTCTTTCATCACCTAAAGCTTCATCTCCAACTAAACCAATATCAAGTGCTATAAATTCATCCATATCTTCTGGCATAACTGATATTCCATGTCCTATTTCTTCATAGTTAGATATATAAACATATAAACCATTTTTTGGTTTCAGATTATTATCTTTGAGATATTTTAAATATCCTAATACTTGAGCAATACACATTTTATCATCAATAAAACGAGATTTTATATATCCAGTTTCGGTAATAACAGTACGTGGTTCAAAAGAAACAAAGTCACCAACTCTAACGCCAAGCTTTTCAACATCTTCTTTTGACTTAACATCTTCATCAAGTCTAATTTCCATTGTTTTAAGATTTCTTGGTAAATCTCTAGCTTCATCTCCATAAATATGAACAGAGCTTTTTATTGGAACAATTGTCCCTTCTATATCTTGGCCATCCATAGTATGAACTAGTACATTTTCATGTTCTACTCCAGCCCAGTTTACTCCACCTAAGTTTACCATTTCAAGTCTACCATTTGGTTTTATTCTTTTTACCATTGCACCAATTGTATCAACGTGAGCAGAAATCATTTTCTTATAATCGTTATTTTCACCTTCGATATAAGCAATTAATGCTCCTTTACGTGTTAATGTACAATTTTTTACTCCTAGCTGGCAAAATTCTTCACCAATTCTTTCAATTGCTTCATGAGTGTACCCTACTGGACTTGGAATATTTATTAGTTCAACTGCCATATCCAAGACGTAGTTCATATCAATATTAAAATCCATAACATCCCCCCATATACTTTACAGTATACGGCCTCCTTTATATATTTATGTTGTAACTATTGTTGCTTATCTAAGTTTTTCAGTACATGCATCATTGTTGGACTGAATTCAAATCCTTTTATATTTTTATTGTACCCTATATTTTCATTTTTATAAAGTAAAATTCCTAAAGGTGCATCATCTTGAAGAATTTCCTGTGCTTTCATAAATAGTTGTTTTCTATCTTCAACATTTGATGTTTCACGAGCTGCTTCAATTATTTTATCTAGCTCTTTATTTGTATAAAAGGCTCTATTTCCTGCTCCACCATGAGAACTACTGTGTAATAATGGATATAAAACTATATCTGCATCTGAAGTTCCAGATACCCATCCTCCTAAAAGTGCTTGATGCTCTCCTTGAGCTGTTTTTTGAAGGTATGTTCCCCATTCAAGAGTTTCAATATTCATATCTATTCCTATGTCTTTTAAATTTGCTTGAATAATTTGAGCAATTTGAAGTCTTATTGGACTGTCATTTACAAATAAGGTAAATTTAGGATTTTTAATTCCAGATTTTTCTAGATATTCCTTTGCTAGAGAAACATTATATGGATAACCTGCAACATCTTTATTATAGCCGAAAACATTTGGATTTACAATAGAATTTGCTGTATGAGCTTTTCCCATGAATATAGAATCAGCTATTCCCTGTTTGTCTATTGCATAGTTTACAGCAAGTCTGAAATCTTTATTATTAAAAGGTGCTTTTGTATTATTAAATGTAATATACTCTGTTGATGTTGATGGTTTTGAAATTAATACTAAATTTTTATTATTTTTTATAGTATCAGCATCAATTGGTGCCACATTATAAGCTATGTCTATTTCACCTGTTTCTAGGGCAGCCAATCTACTTGTGTTTTCACTTATAGCTCTATATATAAGTTTATCAATTTTAGGCTTTCCTTCAAAATAGTCATCAAATGCTACAAGTACAATCTTCTCTCCACTTCCCCAATCTACAAATTTATAAGGTCCTGTTCCAATTGGATGAGAAGCAACATCATCTTTATTTGCAACAGTATCTCTCTCATTTAAGATTGATGTCAATGGATGTGCAAGAGCAAATAAAAGTTGTGAAGATGGTTGTGATAAGATTAACTTAACAGTATTATCATCTACAATAACTACATCTTTAACAACATTGATCATTATTTTACTTGCCTGTTTGTTTAACATTCTGTTAATGCTGAAAGCCACATCTTTTGCTGTAAGTATATCTCCATTATGGAATTTAACACCTTTTCGAAGTTTGATTACAAGTTCAGTTGGTGTTACAATACTCATATGATTCAGCAAGTTCTGGAACTATATTTCCATTGTCATCAATTCTAAGCAATGTATTAAAAATCTGTCTTGTAATAGTAAGAGCAGGTATTTCATTGTACATTGCAGGATCCAAACTTTTAGGTTTTGAACCTTGTGAAACTACAACTACTTTCTCCTTTTTCACTGAAGTGTCCTTTGCTGCTTCATTGTCTTTACCACAGCCTGCTATTAGCCCACAGGCTACTACAAAAAATGCTAAAAAAAGTTTTTTCATAAAAATTCCCCCCGTTTTATTTTTATATAGCTATATTTCTATACTATATTTTTTTTAAAATTTGTGCCAGTTGATCTGGACAAGATGTACCTCTTGTTCCACATTGTATTCCTGATAATAGATTTATAACAACATCTTTATTCATTCCAATAAGTAATTTTGTTAGTCCCTGAGTATTACCGTGACATCCTCCACAAAATTCAACCTCTGTAATTGTTCCATTAGAATCCACTTCTACTCCTATTTTTTTTGCACATATTCCTGTTGTTTCGTAATAAGTCATGATATCCTCCTTAAAATTTTTTATACAGAAACATTATACCTAAAATTGAATTCAAACTCAACTTTTATATTGTTTTTTTCTGACTTAATTGGTATTATTTATTAAAAATTTTACTTTTAAGGAAAAATATGTAATATAATATAAGTGAAATACAAAATAAATTGGAGGGAGAAAATGAAAAAAATACTATTAGCAGTTTTAATTACATCTATAATTACAGCTTGTAATTCGCCATTTGATAAAGAGGTAGATATATCTCAAAAACAAGATAGAAATGGAATTGTCTATGTAGTTAATGGAGAAAAACCATTTTCTGGTAAAATGATTGGAAAATATGAAAATGGTCAAATAGAAGTTTCTGAAATATATAAAGATGGAAAATTTAATGGAGAACAGGCAAGTTATTATTCCAATGGACAGATAAAAGAGAAAGCAACATATGATATGGGAGTACCTGTTGGTGAATATGTAAAATACTATTCTAACGGAACTGTTGCATATAAAGGAAGCTATGTAAATGGAGTTAAAGATGGAGATTGGAATATATATAATGATAAGAACGAGCTTTTAATTACTAAAAAATATCAAAATGGTGAGCTTGTTAATATAGAACAACACGTAGTTGATGTAGATGGATTAAAATCTAAAATAGAAAGCCTTTTTAATTAGTTTTAATATACTAAAAAAATGGACATGTGCTTTTATTGATACTATATTAAAAGAATATTTGAAAAAATATAAAAATTTTCTTGCAATTTAAAAAAGATAGAGTTATACTCTCTTTAACAAATATAAAACTAATAAAATATAGGGGGAAAAAGATATGTTAGCACATAACTACATAATACTTGTCATATGCTTTATTATACTCATACATATAATTATGAGCACAATTTCATATGCCAAAAATTATGTTAGGTAGTGTAAATATATCCTTGTATAACTATATATAAAAGAGTGTATAGATAGAGTATAAGTATAGAAAATAACAGCCTGACTAGGCTGTTTTTTTATACCCAAATCAAAAGTACACTGTAGGTGGATTGTAATACTTAAAAAACAATATAAATTTATTTTAAAGGGGGAAATTTAGTATGAACAGATTTAATTTAACACTTTTAGGAACAACATTTTTATTATCGTCTCTTGTATATGGGAAAGAAGATGTAATCAAAATTGGTGGATTGGGACCTTTAACTGGACCTGTAGCTATATATGGGGTATCTGCTACAAATGGTTCTAAACTTGCTTTTGAAGAGATTAATAAAAATGGTGGAATTTTAGGAAAACCTGTTGAATTTATTCTTCTTGATGAAAAGGGAGATTCTACAGAAGCTGTAACTGCATATAATAAACTTGTAGATGATGATATTGTTGCATTAGTTGGAGATATTACATCAAAACCATCTCTTGCAGTTGCTGAAATTGCTGCTGATGACAATATGCCAATGGTAACTCCTACAGGGACACAGTTTAATATTACTGAGGCTGGACCAAATGTATTCCGTGTATGTTTTACTGACCCATATCAAGGAGTAATTCTAGCAAAACTTGCTAAAGAAAAACTTAATGCTAAAACAGTAGCTGTTATTGTTAATAACTCTAGTGACTATTCTGATGGAGTTGCTAAATCATTTATCGAAGAGGCTGGAAAGTTAGGACTTAAAGTTGTTGCTAAAGAGGGATATGGAGAGGGAGATAAAGACTTCAGAGCTCAGCTAACCAAAATAGCAAGTACAAATCCTGATGTTTTACTAATTCCAGACTACTATGAACAGGCAGCTCTAATTACAACACAGGCAAGAGAAGTTGGAATCAAATCTCAATTTATTGGTCCTGATGGATGGGACGGAGTAGCAAAAGCACTTGACAGTTCAGCATATGGAGCAATTGAAGGAAGTTATTTTACTAACCATTATTCATTAGATGATAAAAGTGAAAAGGTACAAAACTTCTTAAAAGCCTATAGAGCAAAATATGGTGAAGACCCATCAGCTTTCTCTGCTCTTTCATACGATGCTGCATATCTAGTTAAAAATGCAATTGAAAAAGCTGGCACTACTGATAAGCAAGCTGTTATTGATGCAATTAAGAATAGTGACTTTAATGGAGTAACAGGAGAACTAAAATTTGACGATAAAAATAACCCAATTAAAGCAGTTACTGTATTGAAAATTGTTAATGGTAAATATACATATGATACTGTAATTAAATAAATAAAAACCAGAGGAAGCTTCTGCTTCCTCTGGAAAAATATCGAAAGGGGAAAAAAATGGAATTTTTATTACAGATAATTAATGGTTTACAGATTGGAAGTATTTATGCATTGGTATCCTTGGGATACACGATGGTTTATGGAATTGCTCAACTTATTAACTTTGCTCATGGGGACATTATTATGGTAGGAGCATATGTATCTCTCTTTTGCATACCTACATTTACAAAAATGGGATTGCCCGTATGGCTGACAGTTATTCCCTCAATAGTAGTCTGTGTTGTATTAGGGATGTTGACAGAAAGAGTGGCTTATAGACCACTTAGAAATTCACCTAGAATATCTAATCTTATCACAGCCATAGGAGTAAGTTTATTATTAGAAAATGTCTTTATGAAACTCTTTACACCAAATACAAGAGCTTTTCCAAAGGTATTTACTCAGGCACCTATAGAAATAGGAGAGCTTCATCTTAACTTTGGTACTGTTATTACTATTGCAGTGACTCTTATTCTTTCATTTGGATTGCAGTACTTTATGAAGAAGACTAAATATGGTAAGGCAATGCTTGCAACAAGTGAAGATTACGGAGCAGCAATGCTGGTTGGAATAAATGTAAACAATACTATCCAGCTTACATTTGCAATAGGTAGTGGACTTGCAGCAATAGCTTCAGTTCTATATGTATCTGCATATCCTCAGGTAGAACCTTTAATGGGTGCAATGCTTGGAATAAAAGCTTTTATTGCAGCAGTACTTGGAGGAATTGGATTACTTCCAGGAGCAGTTATAGGAGGATTTATCCTTGGAATAGTTGAGAGCTTAACTAGAGCTTATCTCTCATCACAACTGGCTGACGCATTTGTATTTGCAATACTTATAATCGTGCTTCTTGTAAAACCAACAGGAATACTTGGAAAAAATATCAGAGAGAAAGTATAGGGGGAGAAAATGGATAGGACAAAGAAATGGAGTTATTTCCTAACTCTTTTATTTATAGTTGCTGGTTACTTTATTCTTACAACCTTAATCAGTACAAAGGTTATTTCAAGATATCAAACTACTGTTATGATTTTTATCTGTATTAATATAATTTTAGCTGTGAGCTTAAATATCACAGTAGGGTGTCTGGGACAGATTACAATTGGACATGCTGGATTTATGTCAGTAGGAGCTTATGCAGCTGCACTATTTGCAAAATCTGGTCTTATGTCTGGGCTACCTGGATATATTGTAGCTCTTATAATTGGTGGTATAGTTGCAGGAATAATTGGTATCATTATCGGTATCCCTGCTTTGAGACTTTACGGAGACTATCTTGCTATTATAACTTTGGCATTTGGTGAGATTATAAGAGTTTTAATTGAGTATTTTCACTTTACAGGTGGAGCACAGGGACTTAGAAAAATCCCTAGATTTAATAATTTTGGAATTATCTATATTATCATGGTTGTATGCGTAATTATGATGTTTTCACTTATGACCAGCAGACATGGTAGAGCTATTCTTGCTATTAGAGATGATGAAATTGCAAGTGGAGCTTCAGGAATCAATACAACTTATTATAAAACATTTGCCTTTACAGTGTCTGCAATATTTGCTGGGGTAGCTGGTGGAATATATGCACATAACTTAGGTATTTTAGGTGCAAAACAGTTTGACTATAACTATTCAATCAATATTCTGGTTATGGTAGTACTTGGAGGAATGGGAAGTTTTACAGGTTCAATCATTTCTGCAATTGTTCTTACAATACTTCCTGAAGTGTTAAGAGGCTTTGCAGACTATCGTATGATTGTATATTCACTGCTTCTAATTCTTACAATGATATTTAGACCAACAGGATTACTTGGTCGTAAAGAATTTCAGATTTCTAAAATAGTTAACAGATTTTTAAAGAAAAAGGAGGTTTCAGATGAGTAAGACAATACTTAGTGCTAAAGATATTTCAATTACATTTGGAGCCTTAAAAGCTGTAACTGATTTTAACCTTGAGATAAAAGAAAATGAGCTTGTTGGACTGATTGGTCCAAATGGAGCAGGAAAGACCACTGTATTTAATATTTTAACTGGAGTTTATTCTGCAACATCTGGAACATATATATTTAATGGAAAAGAGATAAAAAAGACTCCTACATATAAACTGGTTAAAAGTGGTCTTGCAAGAACTTTCCAAAATATCCGTCTATTTAAATATATGACTGTACTTGAAAATGTATTGGTAGCTAATAACTTCAATATGAAATATGGTATTTTTACTGGGACATTTAGACTACCTGGTTTTTGGAAAGAGGAGAAAATAGCAAAGGATAAAGCAATGGAGCTTCTTAAAATATTTGGCCTTGATAAATTTGCCAATACCGCAGCTGGAAATCTTCCATATGGACAACAACGTAAACTTGAAATAGCCAGAGCTATGGCAACAAATCCAAAGCTTTTACTTTTAGATGAACCTGCAGCTGGTATGAACCCAACAGAAACTGATGAACTTATGAAAACTATAAAGCTTATAAGGGATAAATTTGGAATAGCAATTTTATTAATTGAGCATGATATGAAGCTTGTACTTGGTATCTGCGAAAGATTACTTGTTTTAGACCATGGGACTTTAATTGCCCAGGGAGACCCACAGGAAGTAGTAAATAATCCAACAGTTGTAACTGCTTATCTGGGAAAAGATGATGAAGATGAGGTGGAAAGTAAATAATGGAAAAAGATTATATGTTAGAAATTGATGATTTACACGTATATTATGATAATATTCACGCTCTAAAAGGAATCTCATTAAAGGTTAAACAGGGAGAGGTAGTATCTTTAATAGGAGCAAATGGTGCTGGGAAAACTACAACTCTACAGACTATATCTGGACTTATTCAATCTAAAAAAGGAAAGATAAGATTTCAGGGAGAAGATATTACTAAATCACCATCACATCTTATCTGCAAAAAAGGAATTGCTCAGGTACCAGAGGGAAGAAGAATTTTTGCAAAACTATTAGTTAAAGATAATCTTAAACTTGGAGCATTTACAGTAGATGATACACCTGAAAATCTGGAAAAAGATAGAGCTAAATTTTACGAAGTTTTCCCAAGAATGTCAGAGAGAAAAAATCAGATGGCTGGTACACTATCTGGTGGGGAACAACAGATGCTTGCAATGGGAAGGGCTCTTATGAGCAGACCTAAGCTTTTAATTTTAGATGAACCATCTATGGGTCTTTCTCCTCTTTTTGTAAAGGAGATATTTGGAGTTATAAAAAGACTTAAAGAGGCTGGAGTTACAATTTTACTAGTTGAACAAAATGCTAAAATGGCACTTTCAGTTGCAGACTATGCCTATGTTATTGAAACTGGTAAAATCACTATGGAAGGAAAAGCAAAAGAACTTTTACATAATCCAGATGTTAAAAAAGCCTATTTAGGGGCATAATATAAGCTATAATATCAAAAGAGGCTATTTTTATAAAACGGTAAAAATAAAATTCTCTAAGCTATCAATTCTTTCTATTTATTTTGCTTACAGAAAGAAAATTTGAAACTCACTTCGTTCAAACAGTCAAATTTTCAGTATTCTGTTTCGCTTCATAAATTACGAAAGAATTTCTAATGCTAAGAATTTTATCTTTTACAAATTTGCAATAGCCTCTTCTTTTATGACAGATTACTAATTGGCCTTAAAATTATAAATAGGCTTTATTATTATCTTTTAATTTTCCATAAAGGTATTCATCATAGACTATATCATCTTTGTATATGGATTTTTCTCTTATACCCTCTAACTTAAACCCATTTTTTTCAATTACTTTTCTTGAACCAATATTATCTTTAAAGGTAGTTGCCATTATTTTAATAATATCCAGTTGGTTAAATGCTAATTTACAAATCTCTTCTGTTGCTTTAGTCATTATACCTTTTCCCCAATAATCAGTCAAAAGACAATAACCTAAAGAGCCCTCTTTGGTATAGATATCTTCTCTTCTTTCAATACTTATCATCCCACAAAGTTTCCCATCTACAGCAATGATTCTAAACAGTCCATCTTTTCCCTCATTTTTCCCAACATAATCCAGCCACCAGTCTGCATCTGAATCTTTATAAGGTTTTGGCATTCTGTTTGATAAATATTTCCTGTCTATATTATTACAAATGTATATTAACTCATCTTTGTATTCTTCTGTTAATCTTTTTAGTTCAATTTTCATAATTCTTTCCCTTCCATTATTCTGTTATTTTGTCAATAAATTGTATAGTCTTTTCATTTCATCTTTTTCCAATGATTCTACTACAATGTATTCTCCATCTATAAAGGAGTATTTATCAAGTGGCAGATTTTCAATAAACTTTGAATAATCAACAATTCCCAATGATTCATAAGAATTGCTATCATTTGGATCTCCATTAGTTTTATTTAATTTTCTTTACTATATCCATATTTTAGAATCCAATTAGCAAAATCACTTCCATGGATAATGGAAACATTTTTTTCAGGAAATTCCTCTTGTAAATCTGATAATTTTTTATCAAAGTTTTCATCTACTAGAGTTGCTGTAGTCATGATAATGCCAGTAGTAATCTTATCATCATAATTAAATACGTTTCTCAAATCCTCTATAGCTTGTGTATTAGAAATAGTACCTTCATATGATTTTACCTGAATAGCTACTTTTTCAATTTTTTGAAAACCTAAAATATCTCCTAGTTCGTTTTTATATTCAAATATGATGTCTCCACCCTTATCTGAAGTTCCTGATTTAATTTGTACATTTTCAACATTGGGAATATTCCTTAATATACTTGCAATTAATTCTTCTAAATGTTTTCCAGTATGGAATTTTTGTAGCTCTTCACAAATTTTAGCTAAATATGGTTTAACGTTAGAATTAATACAACTAGTTAGTCTACTTTCAGGAGTAGCATTTTTTCCACTCAAATTTCCTTTTTTTAAATCATCAACCAGTTTGGCAAATTCCTTTTCTAAATAAATTTTCCAATATTTTCCTTGAAGTTTGAATCTTCTAGATAAATTAGAAGGTATCCCTTCATCATTTCTATTGAATACTTGAATAGAATCTTTATCTATGTGTAAACAATGGCTTCCGTCCATTTTATATTTATCCCAACCCCAGAAATACTCACTAGTAACATGAGCAATAGTACACTCTCCATAACTAGGAACATTAATATATACAATATAGTCATTAGGTTGAATATTTAACATAAAGTTAGCTTTCCAACAATCTTTTTGATGATTATTCAAACTATTCCATCCACTATTATTTATTTGTTCCCTAATAGTTAAAAGATTTCCTTCCTCTACATAAGACCAGGTAAAACGTGCTATACCTTCATCTTTTAATGATGTGAAGACAGTATTTCTCATATCTTCTGAAACTTTTAAAGCAAATATACTCATAATAAAAACCTCCTATTATTTTTTTGTTTATATCTCCTTTGTATCCTTAAACGTTTGAGGATTGATTTTTCAGCAAAATTTTTTAAAATCTTTTAGGTGCTAAAGAATGAAAGAGATGTTAATAATGCCAATATATTATTCCTGCAACAAAAATAACCACTCCACAAATAAAGATAATGACTCTTTCAAATCTATATCTTGCCTCAATTCCATAGACTTCTTCAATCCAGGTACGAATTGCACCAAATTTTACAGGTGATGATATCCTAGTTATCCACTTCCAATCAAATATTGAACCAATGATAATTAAAAGTCCACATGCCATTAAGATATAATAAAAATGCTCTTTAGCAAATTCAAGTAATTGATTGTCCATAGATAACCTCCTTATAAAATCAAATACCTCTTCTTGAATTAAGTATACTATATCGTGAAAAAAAAGACACGATAAAATTCAAATAATTCTTGACTTACTTTAGATGTAGCAGTAAAATCACTCTGTTATTTATATAAAATTATGAAAAATAGGTGGTATTATGGAAAACAAATCAGGATCATTTATGATGCCAACAAGTTATTTTGGTATTTCATTGGGATTATTTAGTCTGGGACTTGCCTACAGATATGCAGCTAAAGCTGCTGGAGTCCCTTTTTTATTTTCTGAGGTACTTCTGATATTGGCAGCATCAATTTGGATTGTCTTTATTGGAATATATATCTATAGATTATTTTATAGAGGAGATACAGCTTATGCAGAGTTAAAAAATCCAATTCAAGGTTGCTTTATAAGCCTTATCCCTATTACAACTATTCTTTTAGGAGTAGCTGTTATTCCACTATCAAGAATTTTTGCAGAAATATTAATTTTTAGCGGAATAATAGGGCAACTTATCTTTTCTTCTTATCATACAGGTGAAATGTGGAGAGGAATTCACTCTATAACTGCCACAACTCCTGTTATTTATCTGCCAACTATTGCTGCAGGTTTTGCAAGTGCAATTGGTGCAGGAGCACTTGGATATGATAAACTTGGTATGTTATTTTTTGGAGCTGGAATGTTCTCATGGATTAGTTTTGAAGCAGTAACACTTCAAAGATTGAGAACAGAAGAATTGGCATCTAAAATAAGACCAGTAATAGGAATTCAACTTGCACCAGCATTTGTTGCATGTGCAGCTTATCTGAGTATAAATGGTGGAAAAGTTGATGTATTTGCTCAAATGCTTATAGGATATGGACTACTTAACTTTTTCTTTCTTGTAAGACTATTTTACTGGGTAATTGAAGATGGTTTTACAACAGGTTTCTGGGCATTTTCATTCGGTCTTGAATCTATGGCAAATACTGGAATGCATATGTTTGTACAGTATAAAGGAGATATTGTTTCAACTATTGGTCTTATAATGTTTATTGTAGCATCTATATTAATTGCATTGCTTTTACTTATTACATTAAAACTTATATTTAAAGGTAAATTCTTTGTAAAATAAAAGAAAAAGACACTTAGAATAAAAATCTAAAGTGTCTTTTTAATTATATATTTTTTCTTCAATCCATAATTAAATAGCAGTGTATTATCATTGATTTCATAAAAGCTCTTAAGCGATGAACCCTCTTCTACTTCCATCATATAATGTTTTTCCTCTTTGCTATCTATCTCTTTCTCTTCATCATAAAAAAGATCTGCATCAAAGTTTTTATCAGGAATCTCAAAAAAGTTCTTAAGAACTTCTAACCCTTTTTCCTTATCATTACAATCTATAAATTCATTTATAAACTCTGTTCCAATTTTTTCATATTCGTCTGAGTCAATATGAATAAAAAGATCTGCTCTTTTATTATATGTTACTTCAGAGTTATTTACAAAAGCAATTATTAGCTGAGCATCTGCTCCAATTAGTTTAATTATCCTAATCAGATTCTCATTGTTCCCCTTCTCAAAAAAGGATATTATCATCTCTGGAATTATATTTTTTATCTTATGGAAATTGTTAAGTATTTTCTTTCTAAAACCATTTGTTATCTTCAAAATATTTGTCCCGTTATTTTGATATATCCAGGGATTCTCCATATTATATAGATCAAAACTATACTTAAATCTTAGGAAATTTCTTTCTACAAATTCAGCAATTCTTTTACCTTCAAAATTCTCATATTCCTCAGCAAAAGAGAAAAAATCAAATGTCATAATATCATTTGGAGTAATAACAGCTTCTACAAATAGATCATTTGCTATATATTCTCTACCAGATATTATAACTACATTTTCTAAATAGAAATTCTTTTCCTTTTTCCAAAAATATTTTCTCGTTTTTTCAAGAAGCTCCCAATTCTTACTGCTGTCATTTCCAAAATATAAAACTATAAGAAAATAGGTATCTACATCTTTAAGTACAGTAAGTATCTCTTTTTCAAAATTTTCATTTGTAAGTAATATAACTTTCCTATCTTTCATCCATTTACCCTCAACAAAGTCTTTATTTATCATTATACAATATTTTAGAAATTATGTCAGTAAATAAAATTTATTTAATGTTGATTAATTATATTGACTTTATCCTCTTATTGTTTTATAATCAAAATATATTAAAAACAAATCAAAAAACGGAGGTAACATTATGGCATTAATAGGAAAGAAAATCGGAGAGTTTAAAGCAACAGCTTATCAAAATGAAAATTTTATCGAAATTACAGATAAGGACCTTTTAGGTAAATGGTCAGCAGTAGTTTTCTATCCAGCAGACTTTACATTTGTATGTCCTACTGAGCTGGAAGATTTAGCAGAACACTATGAAAAATTTAAAGCTGAAGGATGCGAAGTATACTCAGTTTCAACAGATACTCACTTTGTACACAAAGCATGGCATGATACCTCAGATAGAATTAAAAAAATTAAATTCCCTATGGTAGGAGATCCAACTGGAAAACTTTCTAGAGAATTTGAAGTATTAATAGAAGAGGAAGGACTTGCATTAAGAGGAAGCTTCATTATCAATCCTGAAGGAGTTATTGTTGCATATGAAGTACATGACACTTCTATTGGAAGAGAAGCAAGTGAACTTCTAAGAAAATTACAGGCAGCAAAATTTGTTGCAGAACATGGAGAGGTTTGTCCAGCTAAATGGCATCCAGGTTCAGATACTATCAAACCTACAATTGATTTAGTAGGAAAACTATAAGAAAAAGAATTGGAGCATAATATGGAAAAAATTTACGATATGATTGTCATTGGTGGGGGACCTTCTGGTCTAACTGCTGGTATATATGGTGGAAGAGCAAAACTTAAAACTCTAATCATTGAAAAGAATATTCCAGGTGGACAGATTACAGTAACCAATGAAGTGGTAAACTACCCAGGAATCTATCAAACAACAGGTAGTGCATATGGAGAGATATTAAAAAAACAGGCCTTAAGTTTTGGAACCGAAATAATATCTGAAGATGTAAAACGTGTAGATTTCTCAAAAGAGATAAAAGAGGTTACTACAAATAAAGGTACATATAAAAGCTTTTCAGTTGTTATTGCAACTGGTGCGTCACCTAGAAAACTTGGATTCCCCGGTGAAAAAGAATTTGAAGGAAGAGGGATAGCATACTGTGCAACTTGTGATGGTGAATTTTTCACTGGAATGGATGTATTTGTAATTGGAGCTGGATTTGCTGCTGCAGAAGAAGCGATATTTTTAACTAAATATGCAAAGAAGGTTACTGTAATTGCAAGAGAGCCAGAGTTTACCTGTGCCAAATCAATTGCTGATAAGGTACTTGCTCATCCAAAAATTGAGGTAAAATTTAATACAGAGATATTAGAGGCAAAAGGTGATATCCAGCTTAGAAGTGCCAAATTTATCAATAACAAGACAAAAGAGATAACTGAATACAATGTCAAAGATGGTGAATTCTTTGGAATTTTTGTCTTCATAGGTTATAAGCCACAAAGTGATATGTTTAAAGATATTGTCAAACTTGATAATGGTGGATTTATTCTAACTGATGAAAATCTTCAAACAAACATTCAAGGTGTATATGCTGCTGGAGATATAAGACCTAAGAAATTAAGACAACTTGTGACAGCTGTTTCTGATGGTGCTGAAGCTGCATCTAATATTGAAAAATATGTTGAGGCTATAAGAGAGAAGTATAATATTGCTCCAGAAGAGGATCAGTCACTTACTTCTAAAACTATAGATAAGTCAGAAGAGTTTTTAGATAGCAATCTTAAAAATCAACTTTCACAAATTGCCGAAAAGTTTGAATCCTCTATTAACATCGTTGTAATTAAAGAAAAAGAAAGTTCCCTGTCCAAAGATATGGAAGAGATGGTTTTAGAGATTGCTTCTACTTCTGATAAAATCAGATACAAAGTATTAAACAGAGGAGAAAATCCAGAATTTGAAAAATATATAGCTCTTAATAAAGTTCCTACTATTACAATTTTGGATAGTGAAAATAGATATAGAGGAATAAAATACTCAACACTTCCAAGTGGTCATGAGTTAAATTCCTTTATTCTTGCAATGTATAATATAGCAGGTCCTGGACAAAAGCTATCACCAGAAACATCTGAGAAGATAAAAAATATTACAGGAAAGAAGAGATGGAAAATTGGTATCTCTTTAAGTTGTAATAAATGTCCTGAGCTTGTTCAGGGAGCACAAAGAATCTCAATTGAAAATAGCAGTATTGATGTTGAGATAATAGATGTATTTGCCTTTAAAGAGTTTAAAGAAAGATATAATATAATGAGTGTTCCTGCCCTTATAACAGAAGATGAAAAAATCTATTTTGGAGTAAAAACAATAGAAGAACTCCTAGACCTATAATATAAAAAGAGGCTGTTGCTAATTTGTAAAAGATAAAATTCTCTAAGCTATAAATTCTTTCTATTTATTTTGCTTACGGAAAGAAAATTTGAAACTCACTGCGTTCAAGCAGTCAAATTTTCTGTATTCTGTTTCGCTGCATAAATAACGAAACAATTTCTAATGCCAAGAATTTTATTTTTACAGTTTTAAAAATACAACAGCCTTTTTTATTTTATTCCCCTAACTTATAATCTACAGAAAAGGTAACTCTCGAATCATCCTTATGCATCTTATTATTTTCGATTCCATCTTTATTTACCTGATACATAAGACCAACAGACATATCACGATAGTCAACTCCACCACCGACTCCATAATATATACCACCTTGGATTCTGTCATCTGTGTCTTTTCTTTCATCCTTTTTCAACTCTTTAAAAGAGTAACCTAAATTAACTTTAAGGTATTTTACATTATCTTCCCCTTCACTTATCTTATATTTTCCAGTTGCATATACAGGGGTATAATTCCAATCCTCTGAATCATCCTTTTTTCTCTCCAGATGTTTATTATTCTCATTCTCTTTATATGAGATTCCAACTCCTATTTCCCCATTATCTATTATTCTATCTGAGGTGAACTCATTAGCATTTATTCTTCCTACATGTATATCCTGGCTTTTAGTAGAAAAGTTGTATTTATCAAAAGTACTCTCAAGATCATGTAAAAGTTTAATATCTGTTTTATCTGCAAAAGAGTCATGAACAGTTAAAAATTGCTTTTTATGAGTATCCACATTTTCCTCTGGTAGAGGTGCACTTTTAGCTGCTTCTATAATCTCTTTTAATCTGTCCTCAGTTATAAGCTCTTTATTTCTAAAAGATGGGTCTTCCAATGTAATCTCTTTATCATCTATAAAATAGTTCTCAGTTTCAGTAATTGGAAAAATCATCTGATAACTATAGCTGGATGCAAAGGTAATGAGAAATATAAGTAAGTATTTATACATTAGTTTCCACCTCCTATACTCTATAATATCATTATAGTTTATTTTTAAGTTTTTTTCAAAATATATAAATCTTTTTTATTCTATATGATTATCGGACTATATATAATGTAGCAAATCTATTAAAACTTTACTACTGTTCTGTACTGTGTTAAACTAAATATGAACATACTTTATTATTGGAGGTCTTTTATATGATATATTTTGATAATGCTGCAACTACAATGCACAAGCCTAAAGAGGTAATAGATGCAGTTATAAATGCTATGACTCATCTTGGAAATGCTGGACGTGGAGGAAATAGTGTTTCTCTTTCATCTAGCAGAGCAATATACAATGCGAGAGAAAATATAGCTTCTTTTTTTCGAATAAAAGATTCAAGTAGACTTGCATTTACATCAAATTCTACTGAAGCTCTAAATACAGCTATCAAAGGATTATTTAACCCTGGAGATCATGTTATCTCTACAGTGATGGAGCACAACTCTGTCCTGAGGCCTTTATATGAGATCCAAAATAAAGGTGTAACTGCAACTATGATTAATACTGATAAAAATGGTGTCTTACTTTATGAGACTATAGAAAAAAATATTAATCCTAAAACTAAAGGGATTATCTGTACTCACAGTTCAAACCTTACAGGTAACCTGGTAGATCTAAAAAAAATATCTAAAATATGTAAAAAATATAACCTTATACTAGTAGTAGATGCTTCTCAATCTGCTGGAATATTCCCAATAGATGTAGAGGATATTGGAATAGATGTACTTTGCTTTACAGGACATAAAAGCCTATATGGTCCACAAGGTACTGGAGGAATATATGTAAAAGAAGGAATAGTTATCCGTCCACTAAAATCAGGTGGAACAGGAATACAGACTTATAGTAGAACTCAGCCTGAGATCATGCCTACACACCTTGAAGCTGGAACATTAAATGGACATGGAATAGTAGGGCTATCAGCTGGAGTGGATTTTATTAAGAAAACAGGTCTTGATAATATAAGAAATCATGAGATAAATCTTATGAAACGTTTCTATAATGGTATTAAAGATATTCCAGGAGTCGTTATTTATGGTGATTTCAGTGATTTTAACCGTTCACCTATTGTTACCTTCAATATTGGAGAATATGACTCAGGTGAGGTCGAACAGGAGCTTATAGAAAGCTACGGGATTGCCTGTAGAGCAGGTGGGCACTGTGCACCTTTAATGCATAATGCCTTAGGGACAACAAAACAGGGAGCTGTAAGATTTAGTTTTTCTTTTTTTAATACATTTAAAGAAGTTGACTATGCAATTTCTGCAATAAAAAATATATCTGCTTTATAAAAGAAAATCTTATTAAAACTAAAACACTTTTTATATCGTCTAAGTTTTATGTAAATTAAATTTATTAAGGAGGAATATATGGAAGAGTTAAAAACATCAATTGAAGCTGAACAACAGACAATAATGAAATTGGAACAAGAGATTCAAAAAAAGATAGTTGGACAAAAAGATATGATAAGAAAGATTCTTATAGGAATATTCACAGGTAATCATATTTTACTGGAAGGTCTACCAGGACTTGCTAAGTCTTTAACTGTTAACACTTTAGCACAAACTTTAGGACTTTCATTTTCAAGAATTCAATTTACACCGGACCTTTTACCAAGTGACATTATAGGTACTGAGATATACAATGAAAAGACTGGAGAGTTCTATACTAAAAAGGGACCAATATTTGCAAATATTGTCCTTGCAGATGAGATAAACAGAGCCCCTGCAAAAGTTCAATCAGCGCTTTTGGAAGCTATGCAGGAAAAGCAGATAACAATTGCAAATAACACATTCAAACTTGATAGACCATTTATAGTACTTGCTACACAAAACCCAATTGAACAGGATGGTACATATCCATTACCTGAAGCTCAACAGGACAGATTTTTGATGAAGGTAAAAATAGAGTATCCTACAATTGAAGAAGAAAAGCAAATACTTGATTTACTGACTACAGAAAAAGATTATGATGGAATCGAGATAAATGAGGTATTAAATAAAGAAAAGATAAACGAGATAAAAGAACTTATTAAAAAGATAACAATAGATGAAAAACTTGTTGACTATATACTTAATATAATATTTAAAACAAGAGAAAAAAATCAATATATCACTTGTGGAGCTTCACCAAGAGCCTCTATTGCACTGGTTATAGCAAGTAAAGCAAATGCATTTTTAGAAGGAAGATCATATGTAATACCACAGGATATTAAAAAGGTAATTTTCGATATATTACGTCATAGAATAATCCTTACATATGAAGCTGAAGCTGAGGGATTAGATGTTGAAAATGTAATTACTAATATAATGGAAACTGTTGAACTTCCATAAGGAGGGCAGTTATGAAGAAAGAAGAGATATTAAAGAAAATAAAAAAAATAGAGATATCTTCAACACTACTTGCTAATGAGATATTCAGTGGTAACTACCGTTCATATTTTAAAGGGAATGGGATGGAGTTTTCAGATATAAGAAGATACGCACCAGGTGATGATGTAAAGAAAATTGACTGGAAAGTAAGTGCAAGACAAAGAAAGACATATATCAAGCAGTTTACAGAGGAAAGAGAGATGTCTATATACCTTTTAATAGACGTATCCAAATCAAATGACTTTATAGCAAAAAGAGATTTGATTACTCAGATTGTAGGAACTCTTGCATTCAGTGCCATTAAAAACAACGATAAGGTTGGAGCAATATTTTTTACAGATAAGATTGAAAAAATAATACCTGTAAAAAAAGGAAAGAAACAGGGGCTTATAATCCTTGATACCCTTTTAAGTATTGAACCAAAAAGCAATGGAACTGATATTGCAAATGTATTATATGCATTTAATAAGATGTCAAAACAGCGTTCTATTGTGTTTCTAATCTCAGACTTCATTGATAAAGATTATGAAAAACCAATCAATTTAACAAAGATTAGGCATGATATTATACCAATAAGAATTGCTGACAGGAAATTTGAAACACTTCCAAAAGGTGCAATTTTTACATTGGAAGACTCTGAAACAGATGAACAGATTGTAATTGAAAATTTCAATAAGAACTACGATATCAGTGAAGATTACCCTAAAACAATATTGACAATATATACTGATGAAAACTATGTTGTAAAACTTGCCAACTACTTCAAAAGAAGGAGGCGTTTATGAGAAAAATAATAAATCTGGCTGCTCTATTTGTACTGTCTATTTCAATTTTTGGAAAAGATATAAATGTAGGAACACCTATCACTATTGAGATAGATGGAAGCAGTAGAGAGGAGATATCAAAAGCCTTTGAAAAAAGCAAATTAGACCTTGATTCAATAGAGAAAGATAATGATAAGTATGTTGTAAAATTCAGAAGCTTTACTCCTGGAGAAACAATTTTAAATATAGGAAATAAAAAACTTATAATTGATACTAAAAGTGTAATTACAGATAAAGATAAGGAGATTTATCCAAATCTTTCTGATAACAGCAATACCAAGCCTTCAAATATTAGATTTCCATATACAATGGTTATCTCAGGTGCGGTAGCAATATTATCTATCGGATATCTGTTATCACTTGTTAAATTTAAAAGAAATGAGAAGATACTCTCTCCTGATGAAAAATACTCAGATAGAATGGCAAATATTGATGATGATAATTGGCCATTTGAAATAAGCCTTGCAATAAGAGAGTATATTGATAGCAAACTTGGAACACACTTTACAAATGGAATCTATGTAGTGTCTGATCCTATAACTAAAGAGGACATTGACTTTTTACTTTTCTTAGATAACTATAAATTTTCAGATGAAAAAGAAAATATTAAAGATGAAAGTATAACTAAAGTAAAAGCCATTTACGAAAGATTAAGAGGTGAAAAACATGACATTTAGATTTGCCTCACCTTATTTTCTACTACTTATTCCTTTAGTTATTTTTTTATTTTATAAATTAAGAAATACAGGTGGAATTAAGATACCAGGAATAAAGCCAGTTAGAAAATTTAAAGTTAAAAGTAAAAAATACTTACTTGGAAAACTTATGATACTAACATCTATCATTTTGATGATTATTGCCCTTGCAAGACCTCAGATGACATCTGAAAACAAGATAATCAAGAAAAACGGTATTGATATAGTAGTAGCATTAGACCTTTCAAATTCAATGATGCAGCAGGATTTTACCCCAAACAGACTTGAAGTTGCAAAGGAACTTCTAGGTAAATTTATTGATAAGAGACCAAATGACAGAATATCACTTGTGGTATTTGGTGGAGATGCCTATACAAAGGTTCCATTGACATTTGACCACAATGTAGTAAAAGATATAACATCTAAAATTACAACTGAAGATATTACAAGTAACAACAGAACTGCTATTGGAATGGGACTTGGAATTTCTCTTAACAGACTTAAGAACTCTGATGCAAAATCTAAAGTAGTAATTCTTATGACAGATGGTGAGAATAACTCAGGAGAGATGAGCCCAATGGGAGCAGCAAATATTGCTAAGGAATTGGGAATAAAAGTCTATACTATTGGTATTGGAGCAAAGGAATTTTCTTATGGATTTGGAACTGTAAAAAATACAGAGCTTGATGAAAATCTCTTAAGAGAGATTGCTTCTACAACTAATGGTGCATATTTCAGAGCAAGTAATGAAAAAGAATTTGAAACTATTTTTAATAAAATAGACCAGTTGGAAAAATCAAAAATTGATGGAAGAACCTATTATGAGCATATAGAGATATACGAAAATATACTTATCCTATCTCTTTTACTACTTATAATTGGAGCTTTTTTAGAATATTTAAGATATATTAGAATTCCATAAAAAGAGGTGAAAAATGGAACTTGGAAGTTTAAATAATATGATATTTATAATTTTCCCGATTCTTCTCCTCTTTATATATATTTTTGGTATGAAGAAAAGAAGAAAGATTTTACACTATCTTGAAATGCGGGATAATAGATTTATTGCTATAATTAAAGGAGTCTTTCTGGTACTTGGAGCACTTCTAGTGGTAGTTGCCCTTCTTTCTCCACAAAAACAGTTAGATGATGAGGAGATAAAAGTTAAGGGATTGAATATCTATGCATTAATTGATACATCAAGATCTATGATGACTGAAGATGTATATCCTAACAGATTGGAAATGACAAAGAAGGTTCTTGGAAATATTATCTCTCAATTAAAAGGAGATAGAATAGGATTTATACCATTTTCTGACAGTGCATATATTCAGATGCCACTTACAGATGACTATGGTATTACTAAAAACTATATAAATGCTCTTGACAGTAACCTTATATCTGGTGGAGGTACACAGCTTTACCAGGCTTTAGAGCTTGCTGAAAAATCATTTGAAGAGATTCAAAGTAGTAATAAAACAGTGCTTATACTCTCAGATGGTGGAGATTTTGATAAAAAATCCCTGGATTTTATAAAAGAGCACAAGATAAATGTATATGCTGTTGGAGTTGGAACTAATGGTGGAACTATTATTCCAGAATATAAAAATGGACAGAAAGTTGGATTTATCAAAGACAACTCTGGTTCTGCTGTTATAAGTAAACTTAACTCATCTTTCCTAAAAGAGATATCTGAAAAAGGTGGAGGAAAATATTATGAGGTTAATAACCTTCAGGATACAACCTCTCATTTTTCAAATGATATAGCTAATCTTGAAAGAAAGAATAACAGAAGCGAAAATATTAAGAACTATAAAAAATACTATCAGATTCCTTTAGGAATAGGAATAGTTTTAATAGTACTTGGATATCTATTGAAAGAGGTGAAGAGAGATGAGAAATAAGATTATAGCTATTGGTGCACTTATCGTATCTTCAGCATTCTTTTTAAATAATATTCCAGATGCAAAACTGTATTTTAATATTTCCTCTGGAAACTCAAAATTCAGAGATAAAAAATTTGATGAAAGCAGAAAAGTTTATGAGCATATTTTAAAAGATAAAGATATTGATATATTGAAAAAGAATATTTTAAGGTCTTTTTACGAGGAAAAAAAGTATGATGAACTTTTAAAATCAAAATATAAAGATGGTTTTCTAAAAGGAAATTCCTATGTATATACCTCTGCTAAGAGTCAGGATAAGAAAGAAATTCTTACTAAGGCTTTGGAAGAGTATAAAGAGAGTATGAAGGAGTCTGAAGATATAAATATTAAGAAAAACTACGAAATTGTCCTTAAGATGCTTAATGAAGAGCAAAACAAAGATAATAAACAGGACCAAAAGAATAACCAACAACAGAATAAACAAAATCAGCAGCAAAATAAAGATAACAAAGACAATCAGAAGGATAACAAACAAGACCAAAAGAATAATCAACAACAAGATAAACAAGATCAACAACAAAATAAGGATAACAAAGAAAATCAGAAAGACAATAAACAGGATCAAAAGAATAACCAACAACAGGATAAACAAGATCAAAACCAAAATAAAGATAACAAAGATAATCAGAAGGAAAATAAACAGGACCAAAAGAATAACCAACAACAAGATAAACAAAATCAACAGCAAAATAAGGATAATAAAGATAATCAAAAAGACAATAAACAAGGCCAAAATAACAATCAACAACAGGATAAACAAAATCAACAGCAAAATAAGGATAATAAAGATAATCAAAAGAACAATAAACAGGATCAAAAGAACAATCAGCAACAAGATAAACAAAATCAACAACAAAATAAGGATAATAAAGATAATCAAAAGAACAATAAACAGGATCAAAAGAACAATCAGCAACAAGATAAACAAAATCAACAACAAAATAATGAAAAACAACAACCTGATAAGGATATGAATAGTGATAAATCAAAAGAAAAATCCATGTCAGGAGTCCCACAGGAGATGGAAACTCAAAAGTTATCCAAAGAGGATATGAAGAAAGCTGAAATCAGAGCTATCCTTAAGAGACTGGAAGGAAATGAGAAACAATCATTTAAAAACAACGAACGTTTTATTGATATAAGCGATGACAGCAACACAAACAGATGGTAATGAGGTGAAGTAATGAAAAAAATCATTGTATTACTCTTATTCTGTATAATCTCCCCAATGATATTTGGAGATGTTATACTGCAGACAAGTACTGAAAACCCAAGTGTAAATACACCATTTATACTTCAGGTAACATTCAGTAACGAATCAAAAAAAGATTATAACTTAACAGGTATGGAAAATTTTCAGATTATTTCCAGAAGTTCTCAATCAAGTTATTCAATAGTAAATGGTAAAAAATCATCATCAATAGCTGATGTATATCAGATAATTCCATTAAAAAAGGGAAAAGTAGAGATGCAGGTTAAAACTACTGATGGAAAAACTGCTTCAAATACACTTACTCTAAATGTAGGAGAAGGATCTACACAGGCAGTGCAATCTGTAAGTAAAAATGTAACTTTTCAAACAAATCTAAAGAATAAAAGCAGTTACTACTTTGGAGAAAAGATCCCATTTTATGAAAGATTTTTAACTACTGTACAGATCAATTCATTAGGTTACGTAAATCCACCTGCTTTTAATGATTTTTCATCAAAGGATATGACACCTGTAGACAGTAACGGACAGTATCAGCAGAAGTATTTTACTGATAAAAATGGAAATAGAGGTATTGAGATAATCACATATCAAGGTGTTCTGATGCCTGATTCATCTGGAGAAAAAACTATTAATCCAGGTAGAATAGGGTATACTGAAGCACTGCAAGATGACTTCTTTTTTTCAAGAAGCTCTAATACAAAATATGCAGGTGGTGGAACAATCAATATAAACATACTACCACTACCACAGGAAAGACCAGTTGGATTTCAAAATGTAGTTGGTACACCAAAAATAGATTTCTCTTGGAATAAAGATAAGATAAACTACGGAGATTCAGTAGTACTGAGTATAAATATAAGTGGAAGTGTAAACCTGGATACTCTTGATAAGATATTTACAGGAGAACTTCCTGATTTCAATATATTTGAAAATGTAAAGGGATTTAACGAAGGAATTTCAAATGGAAAATACTATGCAGTAAAAAACTTTGAAGTTGCTTTTATACCTAAAAAGACAGGAACTTTAAAGACACCAGAAGTTAAAATTCCATATTTCAATACACAAACAAAGAAATTTGAGGAGTTAACTATTCCTTCTAAGACAATAACAGTAGAAGGTAGTCAAACTTCAGGAACTATTCAGCAAAATATACCTGGAGGAAATAGCAGTTCTACTGTAGCTCCAGTAAATAATAGTAACACTGCACCACAGGAAGAGATCAAAATCACTTCTGTAGGTGAAAACCATAATCAATTATTTAATAATAAAATGATTATCGGACTAATTGTATTGGTTATAGTTGAAGGTGGAATTATTATCTATCTTTTATTTACAAAGAATAAAAAACATGATAAATTTGACCTGTCTGATCTTGCTAATACAAAAAATAACAAGGATTTTTACGAGGCTTATTGTAGCTTTATGAAGGATAAATTTAAATTCAGTCCAAAGGTACATCTTGATGATAGACTTGTAAGACTGGGATTCAGTGATGAGTTTATAAGACTTAATAATGAGATTGAAAATGCATATTTCAGTGATACACCAATAGATATTAAAGATACAGTTAAGAAAATTAAAAAGGAGTTGAAAAATCTTGAGTAACTACTTTAAAATGGATGTCAATATGGCATATAGTATTATAAATATGAGACTTAGGGATAAATACCCTGATCTTGAGGAACTATGCCAGGTTGAAAATATCGATATTGACAACCTAAAAGAATATTTTAAAAGACATGGATATTTCTACGATACTGCTAGAAACCAATTTACTTCAAAATAAAAAATAACGATTAACAAAGAGTCTGTTGCATTTCTTAGACTATAAAAATAAAATTCTTGGCATTTGAAATTCTTTCGTAATTTATGATGCGAAACAGAATACAGAAAATTTGACTGTCTGAACGCAGTGAGTTTCAAATTTTCATTCTGTAAGCAAAATAAATAGAAAGAATTGATAGCTTAAAGAATTTTATCTTTTATAAATTTGCAACAGTCTCTTTTTTATTTGAATAAAAGAATATATGTGGTAAAATTGGGTATAATAATGTTGTAATGTGAGGTCTATTATGAATGTGTTGATAACAGGGGCTACTGGTGGAATAGGTAAGGCTTTAATTGATGTTTTTATAAAGAATAACTACCACGTAATAGCATTAGGAAGAAACAGAAAAGAGCTAAAAAATTTACAAAATAGATATGGCCATATGATACTTTGTTACTCTATTGACCTGTCTGTAGAATATGAGATTGAGGTATTTCTCAATTTCTTAAAGGAACGTAAAATTAGAATACATCTATTAGTCAATGGAGCAGGGATTGGAGAACTAAATTACTTTGAAAAAACTCCATACCTAAAACTAAAAAAAATGATGGATATAAACATTACGGCACTTACAAGATTCACTTCTTATTTTTATAAAGAGATGTGTAAAAGAGGAGGAACTATAATAAATATATCTTCCACTGCAGGATTTCAATGTGGAGGACCACTTATGGCTGTTTACTATGCTACTAAAAGCTATGTAAACTCTCTTACTTACTCTTTAAGGAGAGAAGCCAAGGAAAAAAAAGTTAAAATTATACTTCTTGCTCCTGGACCTACTAAAACAACTTTTGTAGGAATACCTAAAAAACTATCTTTTATGGAAAAACTATATATTACAACACCTGAAGAAGTTGCAAATGAGCTTTATAAAGGAGTTGTTAAAGATAGATTTCTTATTATTCCAGGAAAGATTAATAAACTTTTATACTATATTGATAAAATACTACCAGGTAAAATATCTATTCACTAGTTGAAAAGATACAGAAAAATAAACTTTTAAATAAAAAAGATGAGAGATAAAGGGGAGGAAAGATGAAAGGGAAGATTTTACTTACAATGCTACTTACATCTGTACTCTATGGATGTACTTATTTTGAAGTAAAAGATGCAATAAAAGAAGCAAATAAAGGTAATTATGTTCGTTCAATTGAAAATCTTTCAGGGATTTTAAGAGAGCATAATGATGATAGAAGAACTCTTGATGCATTTGAAATCATATTTCCAGATGCTGAGAAAAGATACTATGATGAAATTGATGCTAATAAGGCATACAATATGAGAGCTTATACTAAGGCTATGCTCAACCTTTTGAAAATTCAGGATATCTATTTTAATCTTCCTGAGACTAGTAAAAAATCTATGGCTATTATTGAGCCACCACTTGCAGAGAGAAATGAGCTGAAAAAACAGATAGCATTGAACTTTTACTCTTTAGGAGAAAATATGCCAACAGATTCATATCTATCTAAGCTTAAAGCTTATGGATATTTTGAAACTGCTCAAAAGTATAATGTTCTTGGAGATAAAAAGATAACTAATAAATATCTAAATGCGAAGGATAAAGCCAGTGGTAAGTTTATTATTACAATGAACAGTTCAATAGGTAACGAATATATTCCTTCACAGATAAAGTTTTTTGCACAGCAGGATATACAGAAATATCCTATATTTTCAATTGGAAATGACAACAGTTATAACCTGAATCTTAAAATTGCTATCTCAAATATGTATTACTATCCACCTACTACAGATGTTAAAACAGGTACAGATAGCTATACAGAAACTAGAGAACGTACTGTTATGAAAAAAGTTACTGATACAAAAATAGTAAATGGTAAAGAGGTTGAGGTAGTTAGATGGGTACCTACAACAGTATATGAAGACTATGACGTATATTACAGATTTGAAAAATATACTAAGACAACTACTTTAGGATATCAGTTAACTTACACAATAGAGGAAAAAAATGGAAATATCATATCTACAAACACTAAGAATATTGTTGCTAAAGATGAGGTCAAATGGACTAAGTACTTCCCATACAGACCATATGCATCAATTGATTCTTTCAAATTTCCAAGAAGTGAAGCTGAAAAAAATACCATTTCAGAAAATGAGCTGATAGATATGTCAATTAAATTGAGTAATAGTGAGATTAATAAAATGATTGATTCTCTATATTCAAATACAGAACCTCAACTGTAGATTACATTATTGGCTTTACATTTTAAGTGGTAATATAGTATATTTTAATTAAGCATAGATTATGCAAACCTTATTTGAAAGGAGTAAATATGAAAATCTTATTTGTAGATACTGAAACAGGAGGACTAAATCCTAAAGAATCAGCACTTATACAACTATCTGGAATAATTAGAGTAAATAAAAAAGATGTTGAAACTTTTAATTACTTTATAAAACCTTTTCCTGGAGCACAGGTTGATCAACAGGCACTTGATGTTCAAAAGAGAACAATGGAGGATTTAAAAGATCCAAAGTTTAGAAGTGAAGAGGAAGTTTACAATGACTTTGTTAATTTATTAGATAAGTATATTGATAAATATGACAGGAATGATAAATTCGTTGTAGCTGGATATAATGTTAATTTCGATATTCGTTTCTTACAGGAATTTTTCAAAAGAAATAACAATAATTTCTTTTATAGTTATATATCTAAAATGGTACTTGATCCATTTACCTATATACCTTTTTTCCAAATGTGTGGAAAACTGCCGATACTTGAAAACAATAAACTTGAAACATGGTGCAAACATTTTGGAATTGAGCTTGATGCACATGACAGCTTAAATGATATTATTGCTACAAAAAAACTTATTTTACAGACTACAAAACTTGTTAAATAGCAAACTAAAGGGCTATTGCAAATCTTTAAAAATATAATTCTCTTGGCTATCAATTCTTTCTATTTATTTTGCTTACAGAAAGAAAATTTGAAACTCACTACGTTCAAACAGTCAAATTTTCAGTATTCTGTTTCGCTACATAAATTACGAAACAATCTCTAATGCCGAGAATTTTATTTTTATAATTTTAGAAATGCAACAGCCCTTTTTATATAACAAGATTGCAGTATGTAATTTTTTTATAGAGGATAGATTGAGGAGGAAAGATGGACAAAAAAACACTTATCAAGTTAATTGAGACAGCTAAAAAAATCAGAACCCCAGATTTAGTCATCAAAAATTGCAAAATTGTAGATGTTTATTCAGGAAAAATTATTCACGGAGATATTGCTATCTCTGATAAATATATAGCTGGAATTGGAAACTATGAAGGGGATAACGTAATTGACGCAGATGGTAAATATGCTGCTCCAGGTTTTATAGACAGCCATATTCATATAGAATCATCATATGTATCGCCTGAAGAACTTGGAAAAATGATAATTCCACATGGTGGTACGACTATTATTGCTGATCCTCATGAAATAGTAAATGTATGTGGGATAAAAGGCCTTGAGTATATGATGGAGGCTTCTAAAAATACAGAACTGAAGGTTAAATTTATGATACCTTCATGTGTTCCATGCACTCCATTTGAAAACTCTGGAGCTATTATCGATTCTGAAGATATATCTAAAGTCATAGATAGAGAAAATGTCCTTGGTCTTGGAGAATTTATGAACTTCCCTGGAGTAGTAAGCTGTGATAATGAAGTTATAGATAAGCTTATTGTTGCTCAGAATAGAAATAAAATAATTGATGGGCACTGTCCAGGTATTTCTACTACCAATTTAAATGCCTATATATCAGCTGGAATTACAACTGACCATGAATGTTCTACTGTTGAAGAGATGGAAGAGAGAATATCAAGAGGAATGTATATTCTGCTACGTGAAGGATCTGCATGTCATAATTTGAGACCTCTTTTAAAAGGTGTCACTACTCAAAACAGCAGAAGATGTCTTTTATGCTCAGACGATAGACAGCCTAAAACAATGATTGAACTGGGACATGTGGACAATCACTTAAGAATATGTGTAGAAGAGGGAATTGACCCAATTGAAGCTGTTAGAATGGCAACTCTAAATGCTGCACAATGCTATAATTTAAAAGATAGAGGGGGAATAGCTCCTGGACTTATAGCTAATATTGTATTGTTAGATGATTTGAAAAACTTTAATGTTCGAAATGTATTTATAGATGGAAAAGAGATAGCCAGAGATGGTAAATATCTCAATACTATATCTAAAACTCCTATTACTAGGGTAAGAGGAAGTATGCATGTAAAAGATTTTTCAGAAGAAAAGCTAAAAACACATCTTGAATCCAATAGAGTAAATATAATAGATATTATACCTGGTGGAGTTGTTACAAAAAAATCTCAGGATTATATTGATATAGATAAAAACGGAGAATTTATATTTAATCCTGAAAAAGATATATTAAAGATAGCTGTTATTGAAAGGCATAAAAATACAGGTAACGTAGCAGTGGGATTTATACGAGGATATGGTTTAAAACATGGAGCTGTAGCTCTATCTATTGCACATGATTCACACAATATTATTGCAGTAGGAGTAAATGATAAAGAGATCTCCTTTGCAGTAAAATTACTTATTGAACAGGAAGGTGGTATTGTTCTAACAAAAAATGAAAAAGTACTTGAATCTATGCCAATGCCAATAGCTGGGCTTATGAGTGATAAAGATGGTGAATGGGTGGATAAAAAACTGAAAGCAATTCATAAATCAGCTTATGATATTTTAAAAGTAAATAGTGATGTTGACCCTGTTATGACTCTTTGTTTTATGTCATTGGTAGTGATTCCAGAGATAAAAATTACTGATAAAGGGCTTTTTGATGTGATGAAATTTGATTTTATCCAACTTGAAGTTAATTGATATATACGCATTTTTTTAAATATATACCAGCAACTATATAATTTAGTTCTTCATATAATATACAATATATATCCACTTTTCTATTGACATATACTACTCCTGGTGTTAGTATTTATAGACAACGCAATAAATGTTGCAGATAGTTTATACAAAGGAGAGTATACTTATGAAAGAACGTTTTAAACTAGCTGGTATAGAGATGAAGTATTTCATTCCTATTTTTATTGTACTTTGTGTTGGAATGTATCTGGGAAAGATTCCAAAGGGAATGCTAGGTGCTTTTCCAATAATGATGGTATTTGGAGCAATTCTAAATTATATAGGTAATAAGACCCCTATCATCAAAGATTATTTAGGTGGTGGACCTATTGTTATAATATTTGCTTCAGCAGCTCTTGCATATTTTAATATCCTTCCTAAAGAAGATATCAAAATTATAAAAGATTTTATGACAACTCAATCATTTCTGGACTTCTATATCGCTGCACTGGTAGTAGGAAGTATTTTAGGTATGAACAGAAAACTGCTTATAAGAGCAGCATTAGGTTATCTTCCAGTAATAATTGGAGGAGTTGTTGTTGCAACTATACTTACTGGTATTGTTGGATTTCTATTAAATTATGGATTTATAAATTCTATCTTCTACATTGCAATTCCTATAATGGGTGGAGGAATGGGTGCTGGTGCTGTACCTCTATCACAGATATTTGGTCAAGCTATGCATAAAGAACCTACAGAGCTTCTCGCAGTAATGGTTCCTGCAGTTGCACTTGGTAATGCTCTTGCAATAGTTGCAGCAGGACTTTTAGACAAACTTGGAAAAAAATATCCATCACTTACTGGAAATGGAAAGCTTCTAAAAGTTCAGGATGATTCCATGATAGCTCACAGTTATGAATCAGATATAACTTACGAAGAGCTTGGTATTGGAGTAATTATCTCAACATCATTCTTTATATTTGGAAGTCTATTGAGTAAATTTATACCAATACATCCTTATGCACTTATGATTATCACTGTTGCAATTGTAAAAATTGGTGGACTTATGAGTGAATACTACGAAACTTGCTGTGCTAAATGGTTTACATTTATTATGAAAAACTTTACCTCTGCACTGTTAGTTGGTATCGGTATAGCTTACACAGACCTTCATACAGTGATTGAGTCATTCAGTCCTATATATCTTGTCCTAGTTGCTACTACTGTATTTGGTGCTGTAATTGGTACTGCTATAGTGGGAAGAATGGTAGAATTCTACATGATTGAAGGTTCTATCACAGCTGGACTATGTATGGCTAATATGGGTGGTACAGGAGACGTTGCAGTACTTTCTGCTGCACATAGAATGGAACTTATGCCATTTTCTCAAATATCATCGAGAATAGGTGGAGCATTTATGCTTCTTCTTACATCACTTTTAATAAATATTTTACTATAAAAAAAGCTGAGTAACATTTTTAAAAAAATGTTTTACTCAGCTCTCTTTTTTGTA
>NZ_JADRHM010000009.1 GCF_018205345.1 Fusobacterium sp. DD2 | reverse complement strand
TCCTCTATAGGTGGTGAGTAGTTCACTCCAACACTTAACTCAATGCTTGGAATGGGAATAGTATCTCTTCCAGGTATGATGACTGGACAGATTTTATCAGGAACTCTCCCAAAAGTAGCGATTTTATATCAGATTTCCATCACCCTTATCATCACTACAATAGTGTGTGTAAGCTGTTTTGGAACTCTCTATTTTGGCCAAAAAACCCTATGGAACAAAGATGCTCAGATAAATATATAAAACAAGAGGCTGTTGCAAATACTCTAAAAATATAATTCTCTTAGCTATCAATTCTTTCTAATGCCGAGAATTTTATTTTTATAATTTTAGAAATGCAACAGCCTCTTCTTAACTATTTTTCAATGGGAATAGTTAAAATCACCTTTGTTCCCTTACCTAAAGTGCTCAATATATTTATATCAATATTTAAAACCTCTGATATTTTCTTAACTATAGAAAGACCAAGTCCATGACTTCCCATCTCTCTACTTCTCCCTTTATCCACTCTGAAAAACTTATCATAAATATGTTTTAGATTCTCCTCGCTTATTCCCTCTCCCCTATCTTCTATCTCTATAATAAGATTTTTTTCAAGTCTTGATGCTACAGTTATCTCATTGCCCTTACCATATTTAACAGCATTCTCAAGAAGATTTATAAGAAGCTGCCTTAAAAGAAACTGGTCTGAAACAATGTGAAAATTCGCCTCTTTTATCTCTATTTTTTGAGCTGGATAAAGATGGTGAAGCTCTCCTTTTATCTCATCTAAAAGCTTTTGAATATCCACATCACCATTGTCTATCTCTTTAACCTCACCTTTTGCCAAAAATAAAAGTTTATTAACAAGATTGGACATGGTCTTTACCTCATCTCCAATTGCCTCAATAGCTTCATTAGTAATATCTCTATTCTCTATACCCCATCTTTTTACCATATTTATATAGCCACCTATAACAAAAATAGGTGTTTTCAACTCATGAGATGCATTATTTACAAAATCTATCTGAACATCTGTCTGCTCCTTAAGCCTTGTTAACATCTTTCTATATGAATTCATTATCATATCAAACTCTATAAAAGTGTTCTCTGAATCTATCTTATCCCCAACTGTATCAAGGTTTATATTATTAGTAATATGCTGGAGTTTCTTTAAAGAATTGGCAAACTCCTCATAAAATCCACGAGATATTCTGATACTTCCATACAGAGCAAGCATTCCTATTCCAAAAGAGATTATTAATACATTTATAATCATCTTTCTCTCATGTTTCATATCTTTTACAATGACAAGTTTTATAGGTGACTGGTCATTTACCTTGACATCTTTTACCATATATTTATATTTAAAATATCCTTCTGTTTTTATTCTGTCATATAAGACATCTAAATCAAGGCTCTTTAAAACTCCATTATCCTCTTTTTTCGAGTATTTTTTCCCGTCATGTATAAAATAAACATTTGTTCCCAATACCTCAGGACACTCTTCTAAAGCATCATGAAAGAGTTCTTCCAGACTTTTCCCCTTAGCCAGTTTTTTATCATATTCACTTGTTTCATAAGTTAAAAAGCTATCTAAAGTTTTTACATCACTTCCAGCATTCCTATTTATATATGAAATAAAGAAAAGAAGTATCCCAGTAAATGAAACTACAAATAGAAATATTATATAAAAATAGCTCTTATAAAGTTCCTTTGAGATTTTCTTCATAATTATTCTCCTTTTTTCTTAAATATATAACCAAAACCTCTTACACTGTGAATATATTTCTCCCCATCACTCTCTATCTTTTTTCTCAAGGAATTGACATATACATCTATTATCTTCGTATCCCCTTCAAAATCAAATCCCCATATATCCTCTATTATATGCTCTCTTGATACTACAATCTCTTTATTTAGCATAAAAAAAGCCACCAGAGCATACTCTTTTTTAGTAAGTGGTATCTCTACATCATTTTTATAGAATTTTTTTAAGTCTCTGTTTATCTTAAGATTTTCATAAGAGATTATATCCTCAGTACTATATGCTTTCTTATTTCTAAGAGCCACACGCATCCTTGCAAAAAGCTCCTCTATCTCAAAAGGTTTGGTGATATAATCATCAGCTCCCATATCTAAAAGATTTACCTTACTTAATAACTGCTCTTTTGCTGTCAGGACTATTATTGGAATCTGAGATGTCTCACGTATTTTTTTACACACCTCTTCTCCTGACATTCTTGGCATCATAAGGTCTAAGAGTATCAAATCAAAATACTCTTTTTTAAAAAGTTCCAATCCTTCAGCTCCATCTTTAGCTTCACAGACCTTATATCCCTCATGTTCAAGTTCCAGTTCAAGAATTCTTCTAATCTTAATATCATCTTCCATTATCAGTATCTTTTTCATAGCACTCTCCAAAATATATTATTTAACAAACATTTTCCTTGCTTAAATTATACCCTAAATTATATTTATTTGAAAAAATTTATTTCTTAACCAATTCTTAACTTTTCACTGTTATGATGATATTAAGTTGGGAAATGATTTAAGGAGGATGATTATGGACAGAATTTCAGTTATTGCACCTGTTTATAATGAAAAAGAAAATATTGTAAATTTTATAGAAAGAGTTGAGGAAAGTCTTAAAAAGGAATTTACCTCTTATGAGATTATCCTTGTTGATGATGGTAGTACTGATGGTAGCCGTGAAATCTTAGATAGAGAGGCATGTAAAAATGGCCATGTAAAAGTATATCATTTTACAAAAAATAATGGACAGACAGCTGCTCTTGCTGCAGGATTTAAAGCTGCTACTGGTAACCTTGTAGTAACTATGGACTCAGATTTGCAGACTACACCAGAGGATATCTATACTCTTCTGCCATATATTGAAAAATATGATATGGTAAATGGAAAAAGAGAAACTAGAGAGGATGGATTAAAGAGAAAATTTTCATCATGGGTTGGAAATACAGTAAGAAACCTTGTAACTGGTGACAATATCCAGGATACAGGTTGTCCTTTAAAACTCTTTAAAAAAGAGGTAGTAGACAGCTACTATCTATATGAAGGAATGCACAGATTTCTTCCAACACTTGCTAAAATAAATGGATTCAAAGTTATTGAAGTCCCAGTAAGACACTATGACAGAGAGTTTGGAACTTCAAAATATGGTGTATGGAACAGACTTTTTAAAGGTCTTAAAGATGCCTTTGCTGTTCGTTGGATGAAAAAAAGAAAATTGAGATATGTTATTGAGGAGAATGATAAGAATGATTAATCCAAAAACACTTATGATACTTGGGCTTATTGGACAGGGAATGTTTTCAATGAGATTTATCGTTCAATGGCTTGCCAGTGAAAGAGCTAAAAAAAGCGTAATACCATTTTCATTCTGGATATTCAGCCTTGCTGGGAGTATAGTACTTCTTACATATGCAATATTCCGTAAAGATGTTGTATTTACATTGGGACAGTTACCTGGATTATTTATATACTCAAGAAATATCTGGCTTATTAAAAAAGGAGCAAAAAAATAAAAGGGGACGCTATGAATGTTAAAGATAAAAAATACCTGATTACACTTTTTATAATATCTGTAATTTCATTTTTTTCTAACATTTGGGTGAGAGAAGCAGACCTCATGGAGCAGAGAAACTTTATAACTGCAAGAGAAATGGTTAAACATGGAAATTATCTTGTGACTACCTTAAACGGAAATCTGAGATTTGAAAAACCGCCATTTCCAACCTGGCTCACTGGGGTCATTATGAAACTGACTAACAATTTTAGTGATGAATGGATACTGCGTATCCCTGCAGCTTTAACAGGAGTTCTTTTAATATTTTTGATATATTTTCTTGTTAAAGTTCTTACAAAAGATTGCAACAAAGCTTTTTTCAGTTCATTTTCTGCTGTAACTATGTTTATGATTATTAAAACAGCAAATGAAAATAACTGGGATATATATACATATGTTTTTGCTTTTGGTGGTATACTCTTATTGGTGTATGGCCTTAAACAAAATAGATTAAAATATTTTATTGAAAGTGGGATATTTTTTGCCATCTCAATTATGAGCAAAGGTCCAGTTGGACTCTATGGACTTGTACTTCCATTTCTCATAGCTTATATAGCTACTTATGGAAGGGATGAATTCAAAAAAAACTGGAAAAATATTCTTATTCTGATTGGAGTGACAGGAATACTTTCAGCTATTTGGCCTCTTATGATGTATCTTAAATATCCTGATTACTTTTTAAGTGTTATGGATAAAGAGGAAGCCACATGGTCAAGTAAGCATACTCAAAGTTTCATTTTTTATTTTGATTACTTTATCTATACAGGAATATGGATATTCTTTACTCTCATAGCTCTTTTGGAAAGAGGAAAAGAGTTTAAAATAAAAAAATATTCAAAATTCCTTTTAATATGGAATATTGCTGTGTTACTTCTGCTTTCAATAATAAGTATGAAAAAGAAAAGATATGGTATACCAATATACATGGTTTCAGCTCTAAATATAGGAGTTCTTTGCAATTACTACTGGAATACAATGTGGGAACAGCTTAAAAAATATGAAAAAATCCTTCTATATATTCAGGGAGGATTTATAACTGTTGTGTCAGCACTGCTTTTACTTCTATTTATCTATGAAGCTATATTTAAGAAAAAAATTCCTATGGAATATCTGCTTTTAACACTGGCTACTTACTCTGCACTTATCTATCTCACTATCTTTACATTTAAGAAGAATAAAGAGGGTGTAGGAAGGTATATCACAATTGCAAGTGGGGCATTTATGCTCATTGTCAATCTTAATGCCAACTGGTTTATAGATAGAAACTATGTGAGAAAGCAATATAGTGGAAAATATCTGAATTCTAAACTTCTTCAGAAAAATCCACCGATTCTGGATATTTATTCAAATAATTTTGATGTTGATGAAGTCTGGGATGTTGGAAAAGAGATAAAACCTCTTAGTGATACAACTCATCTTCCAGATAGTTTTATCCTTTTAGGTGATGTTCCTGAAGGACTTAAAAACAGATACCGTATCAATAAAAATGAGATTTACTCTGAAAATGATGGAGATACATTAAAGCTTTATTACTTAAACAGGAAGGAGTAGTGATATGAACAAAAATTATAATTTTTTCAAAAGACATAGCTATCTATCTATAGTTCTTCTTTATTTTTTCATTTTTATCCCTATAATCTTTTTGAGATTTCAGGATTTAAGAAATGAGATTAAATACTTTATAGTTACTGAGCAGTTTTTAACTGAGAAAAATCTATTTGTACTCAGTTATTTCAACTCCCTGTACCCAGATAAGCCACCTCTATATTTCTGGATATTGGGGATTTCTAAATATATCTCTGGACAGTACTTCCCTATAGTAGGGATAATTTTAGGGTCTCTTATTCCATCTATTGTAATTGTTATTCTATTTTATAAGATGGTAATAAAAATAAAAGATGAAAATATGGCATTTTCATCTGCAATAGCACTTGCAATGCTCCCTTTATTTGCTGGACTTACTATGTTTCTTAGAATGGATATGCTGATGACTATGTTTATATTTATAGCTCTATATCTATTCTTTGGATTTTACTATAAATGGTTTAATATTAGTGGAGGAAAACTTACACTTTTTTATCTTGCTATTTTTTTAGGACTCTTTACAAAGGGTGTAGCAGGAATAGCTATTCCAATACTTATACCTTTGGTATTTCTAACTCTTGAAAGAGATGTAAAATTCTTAAAAAAGATTAAATTTCCATTGGGATTTTTATTTGTCCTTGCCCTTACATTGTTATGGTTTGCACTGATATATTTTTCTCCACGTGGTGTTGACTACATTTCACTTATGCTTGGACGTGAAACAGTAGGAAGAATAGTAAATTCAAAAGCACATGTAAAGCCATTCTATTACTATTTAAAAATCCTGCCACCTTTGATGTTTCCATATACTATTGCAATAGTATGGGGAATTATTCTGGGATTTAAAAATATAAAGAGATGGAGAGAGTGGGAAATTGGAGAAAAGATAGGATTTATATGGATGATAGTTCCTCTTGTTATGTTTTCTCTTGCAAGTGGAAAACTGGCTGTGTATCTGTTGCCTATTTTCCCTGGAGCAATTATTTTTATTCATTCACTCCTTTTAAAAGAGGATTCAAAGATAAAAAATATTATTTTAAAATCATGTGAGATACTATCTGTACTTCCATTTGTAATATCCCTTATAGACAGAAAAAAAAGAGATGTTTTATCACGTATAAATAGAATCAATTACTCTTTGATTATACTTATGTTCTGTACTATTGGTGGACTTAATTACTACAACGACAACTATACTGCTAAACCTTTTGTAAAGCTTGTAAGAGCTCATAAGATTTCAGCATATAATTTTGAAGATGGATTAAATCTTGTGTACTATACAACATATCCTATAAAAAACTATGAGGATATTCAGGAATTAAAAGAGACACTGCCAAACTATCTTATGACAAAGGTAAAATATGGAGCTGACCTTAAAGAGTTAGGTTATAAGGTCTCTTTTAAAAACAAAGTTTATGGAATATATGAAAGATAAAATAAAAAGAGTTGATAGAGATATCTCTACCAACTCTTTCTTCATTTAGAGGCTGTTGCAAATTCTTTAAAAATATAATTCTCTTAGCTATCAATTCTTTCTATTTATTTTGCTTACAGAAAGAAGATTCTAAACTCACTTCGTTCAAACAGTCGAATTTTCAGTATTCTGTTTCGCTGCATAAATTAAGAAACAATTTCTAATGCCGAGAATTTTATTTTTTAAGTTATAAGAATCAACAGCCTCTCTCTTTGTTTATCTACTTAGTATTCTTCCTAAAGTACCTCTATCAATTCCAAGTCTTACAGCTGCCCTGGTTTTATTATTTCCCTCTTCACGAAGTATCTCCTCAACAATCTGCTGTTCAATCTCTCTCAATGTTAAATTATCATAAGATTTTATTTTTTTATCTTCTTCGTTTAACGGAAGCAGATTAAGTATCTCTCTATCTGACAATCCCAATTTAGATTTTAAAACTACTATTCTCTTTATAAAATTTTCAAGTTCTCTTACATTTCCAGGGAAAGTATAATCTTTAAGCTTTAAAAGTATTTCTGAAAAATCTTTTTTATTAAAAAGGTTGTAACTTAACATCTCTTTTTCCAGAAAATGTTCACCAATTACTACTATATCCTCTGGTCTTTCTCTTAGAGGAATAGTTCCTAACTCCAGGACATTTAATCTATAAAATAAATCTCTTCTAAATTTGCCAAGTTCACACAGCTCTTTTAAATTTTTATTAGTAGCTGCAATAACTCTTATATCCACATATATAGTCTCTTCTCCACCTACTCTTCTAAAGCTTTTTTCCTGTAGAACCCTTAAAAATTTATTTTGTAAATGATATGGAATCTCAGAAATTTCATCTAAAAATATTGTCCCATTATCAGCCAGTTCAAATAATCCTTTCTTTCCGTTCTTCTTTGCTCCTGTAAAAGCTCCCTCTTCATATCCAAACAGCTCACTTTCTATTAAATTTTCTGAAATATTTGCACAGTTAAAAGCTATAAAAGGTTCCTTTTTTCTCATACTGCTATTGTGTATGCTCTGGGCAATAAGTTCTTTTCCAGTTCCACTTTCTCCTGTTATAAGTATGGTATTGTCTGTCTTAGCATACACTTTAGCAATTTTCTTTATCTGTTCAAAATCTTTATTTTTGGTAATAAGGTTTCCCCAGCTATATTTAGCTGTATAATCATCTTTACGAAGAGATTTTCTTAATCTATTGGCAGACTCCTCAATATTTTTTAATTTTCTTAAAGTAAAGAGAAAACTATTAATAATATCGTCTTGATAGATAGGGGTAATATCCATAGATATCTGTTCTCTTTCTATTGTTACTAGCATATTTTTATTCTCATCATCAATTTTATCCAACTTATCGCTATCTAATTCAGGTATTATTTCATAAATTCTACTATTTTTAGAGATATTATTACAAAATATCTTATTAGCTACAAGATTATAATGATTTACAATTCCATTTTCATCTGTATATACTATTCCACAATCTGTGTTATTAAGCATTGCTGTTAAATACTTATTCTTAAGATTTTCATCATCTTTAAATTTTAAAAGTTTTTTTGCCTCTTCAAAAGTTTTATATATGGAACTTGGATCTGACTTTATAAGATAAAAATCTATGTAGTACTTCCTTTTTTCCAGAACATTTAAAAGTACCGTATCTCCTATAAATACTTTAATTTTTTTATTATATATCATATCTTCTATCTCAGCTATGTAGTTATCATAACTTTTATCCTCATCTACTATGAGTTCATACCTCTCTTCAAATCCAACAACTCCTGCAAGATAACTGCATTTCTGTACAGCATTTTTATACCCAACTATCCCTAATGGAATGTTGCAATTTTCAATTTTTTTTAAAGTTTTTAAAATTTCCAAGCTTGATACTTCAATCTCTATAACTGTCAGAGGTGTGTTTTCTCTAATTATATTTGCAGTTCCACCTCTAGTTATAATAATCTCTCCACCATTGTTGTAAAAGTCCATAGCTACTCTTAAACTTTCCTTTAAATTTGCATATTTTTTAATTATAAATTTTTCAGACAGTTCAAAGTCTATAAAATTTCTATAAGGTTCTAACAAACAAACTCTCTGCATTTTTCCTCCAAGCTGTATTTTGCTGCTGTAAAATACATCGTTTTAAATTAATTTCTTTCAATTATACCATACTGAATATCTTTTTCATATGTTTAATCATAGATTTTAACAGTTGTTGCGTACTTTATACATAATTAAAATATATATGGCATAGAAGTTGCTATATAAAGAGCATAGCAAATATATAAGGAGGAGAATATGGAAAAACAGGCAGTTATAATTACGACTAATGATTCTTTAGCTACAGCAACAGTTGATTTAAAACGTGGAGATGTGGCTAAAATGTTTCTTGGAAAAGATGTTATTGAGATAACTCTTAAAGAGGATGTTAAATTTGGTCACAAGTTTGCAATTAAAGATATTAAAAAAGGAGAACACGTTATAAAATACAACGAAAGTATAGGTGTTGCAACTAAAGATATCTCTGTTGGTGAACATGTCCATGTACACAACGTTGAAAGTGATAGAGGAAGAGGAGACAAAATACACAATTAATCTATAATTTAGGAGGAAATGATTATGAAATTCATGGGTTACAAGAGAAAAGATGGAAAAGTGGGAATTAGAAATTACGTTCTTATTCTAGCAACAAGTGTTTGTTCAAATAAATTAGCACAGGATATATCTAATGCTGTAGAAGGAACTACACATATTAATAATACTTTTGGATGTTGTCAAATAGCCAGTGACGCAAGACTTACTACAAAAACTATCATAAATACTGGAATACATCCAAATGTTGGTGCAGTTCTAGTAGTTGGATTAGGATGTGAAGGAACTGAACCACTACATGTATATGAAGAGATTAAAAAAACTGGAAAACCAGTTGAAATGATAACTATTCAAGGAGAAGGTGGAACACTTAAAGCATATGCAAAAGGTGTTTCTATTGCCAGAAAGTTTGTTCAAGATTTATCTTTAGATGAAAAAGTTGAATGTGATATTTCAGATTTAATACTTGGAATGGAATGTGGAGGATCTGATACAACTTCTGGTCTTGCTTCAAATCCAACATGTGGTGTTGCATCTGATATAATAGTTAACAACGGTGGAACAAGTATACTTTCTGAAACTACTGAATTTATAGGTGCTGAACATGTAGTTGCAAAACGTGGAATCAATGCTAAAGTATCTCAGGAAATATTGGATCTAGTTAGAGGATGTGAAAAAAGAGCAATGGCTCTTGGTGAAGATATAAGAGGTGGACAGCCAACTCCTGGTAATATAGAAGGAGGATTGACATCTATAGAGGAAAAATCTTTAGGATGTATTCACAAATCTGGAACTGCTCCATTCCAAGGAGTTTTACAATATGCAGATATTCCTACTGAAAAAGGACTATTTATCATGGATACTCCAGGACAAGATATTGAATCTATAACTGGTATGGTTGCTGGAGGTGCTCAAATTGTAATATTCACAACTGGTAGAGGTACTCCTACTGGAAATCCTCTTGCTCCTGTTATAAAACTTACTGGAAATGCTCATACTTACAATAATATGAAAGACAACATTGACTTTGATGTATCTGAAATTATTTCAGGTCATAAAACAATAGAGGAAATGGGTAAAAAATTATTGGAAGAGATAATTGCTGTATGCAACGGAAAAACAACTAAAGCTGAAGCATTAAAACATAGAGAATTCTGTATATATAAAACTGCACCAACATTCTAGTTTTTTAAATATTTAGGAGGATAATAACATGAAAATTAAAAAAGCAATAGAAAGAGTACCAGGTGGAATGATGGTAATCCCTCTTATAATAGGTGCCATCATGAATACTTTCTGCCCTGGAATACTGGATATAGGAAGTTTTACTACTAACCTTGCAAGAGGTGCTATGCCTATTCTTGCTGTATTCTTAGTTTGTATGGGAGCAGAGATAAATCTTAAAGCTGCACCAAAAGTTATAAAAAAAGGATGTGTCATAACAATAACTAAGTTTGTTATTGGAGCTGCTATTGGGATACTGGTTAATAAAATTTTTGGTACAAATGGTCTTTTTGGATTATCTGCCCTTGCTATAATCGCTGCAATGACAAATAGTAATGGTGGATTATACGCAGCTCTTACAGGTGAATTTGGTGATGCCACTGACACTGGTGCAATTGCTATTGTATCTTTAAATGACGGTCCATTTCTTACAATGATTGCTCTTGGAAGTGCTGGTGTTGCAGCTATTCCATTTTCTATCCTAATTGGTGCTATTATTCCTATTGTTCTTGGAGCAATATTAGGTAATCTAGATGAAGATATGAAAGTGTTCTTATCTAAAGCTGGAGGGACTATGATTCCGTTCTTTGCCTTTGGACTTGGGTGTGGAATAAATCTTTCTATGTTAGTTCATGCTGGAATTCCAGGAATAATCCTAGGACTTATGACTGTCTTTATTGGTGGAATTTTTAACATATTCTCTGATAAAATAACTGGTGGAAGCGGGATTGCTGGTGCATCTATATCTTCTACATCTGGTAACGCAGTAGCTACCCCTATGGCTATTGCTGCTATGGATCCAAGATTATTAGATGTGGCTCAAATAGCAACAGCCCAAGTTGCTGCTTCTACAATTCTAACTGCATTTTTAGTACCTATACTTACTACTTATGTTTATAAATACAATAGAAAAAAAATGCAGCAAACTGTATAAATTAAATATTCTAACTTCACACTGAATCGCAATCTTAAATTCTATATAACGTAAAATGCCTGGTAAGTAACCCCCATTACTTACCAGGCATATTTATTTAGAATGAATATTTAAGTCCAACTGATGCTATGCTATTCCATGATTTTCCATTTTCAAATAAGAAATCAAGATTTCCTGTAATCGCTACTGATGGAGATATATCTTTTTCAGCTCCAACACCTAGCCATGTAGTATGTCTTGCTAAATCTATACCTTTAAATCTAAGCATTACATCTGAACCTGTGAAATGTCCATCAAATCCAAGGTCTCTATTTCCAACATTTATCTCATGAGATACATAACCATTTACTCTGTAATCTTCTCCACTGTATTCTCCTCTTAAACCAAGGACAACTCTGTTAGCTGTATAAGTTTTCTTATCTGCATTAATTCCCCAAGCTGCATTTGATTCTGAGAAACTTCCTCTTCTTAAATTATCATAAGAGTATCCTAAATATGGAGTAAAATATCCAAATGTTTTTCCAAACTCAGCATATAGTGAAAGCATTGTATCATGGTGTTTAATATCTCCTTTTACACCACTTAAACTGCTATCAAGTATCTCTCTTTTTACCTTTGAAGTTATTCTGCTTATTCCAGTTCTTCCAGCTATATAGCTTCTGTCTTCAAATGATTTTTTACCATATAGTGATACTCCTACATTGTCACTCTTTGCATCTCCTGCAAATCTATTAAAGTCAGCATCTCCATATGAATAATCTATTGCAACTCCTGCTCTTGCATTATTTCCAACTTTTCTATCCAGACCAAATTGTCCACCAACTACATGAGTCTTAGCTCTTGCATATCCGCTCTTATCAATTCTTCCATAAGAACCCATACCTTGCATCCAGCTTTGCCATCCCTCACCATCAGAAGTCAGCATACGGTTAGATAAAGTTCTATTTACATCTCTTGACTGAGCAAATGTCAGAGCCTGTGCTGTTGCATAAACTTCTCCAGATACAAAATCTGTAACAGTTGTAAGTGATGATGCTGAAAGAGTCTGAATTGCCCTACCTTTAATCTTATCATTAGCAGTCAAAGTTCCAGCTACCTGTTTGCTGTCAAGTTCATCTAAAACTCTGTTCATATTTGCAGCTGTATTAAGTTTGCTCTCATCAGAACCCTCTATACAATCCTCAAGATTTTTTCTCTCAAGTGTTACTGTTAAAGTCTTACCATCTGTTGTAGCACTTCCATTAAAAATATCTCCAGCCATTACTCTTGGAGCTACTCCCTCAATTCTCTGTGCTTCCATAGTTGTTGCAACTGCTCTCTTACCAATATAGTTAGAACCTAAATCCATTACAAGGGCATCATTTGCTCCAAGTGTAGCAGTTCCTCCAACTTTAAGTTTCTTACCAGTATTTATAACAGTACGACCATTTCCATCAGATTTATAATCTCCTGTAACTGTTCCATCTCCCAGTAGTTCAAATGTTCCTTTATTTAAAAGGTTGCTCTTCTTACCAGGGTCTGTAACAGCCTCTCCACGTATATCCAGTTGTCCTATAACACCTTTGTCGTGAAGAACAATTTTTGCTCCCTCTTCAATAGTTGTATTTGAAGAAGAGTGATTTTTATTTATTTTAATTGTTCCCTCTTTTACAATACTGTCTCCAGTATAGTAGTTTTTACCAGAAAGAACCAGAGTTCCAGTTCCTGTTTTATAGATTCCAGAATCTCCATATATGTCATTTTCAAATTTTGTCTCTCCACTTGGAATTCTTGCCTGGAAGTAATTTTTTCCACCCACTTTATTTGCAGAATCAACTGCAAGAAGTGTGTTTAAAAATCTTCCTGGTCCTTTCAGTGCTCTTTTTGCATTTAAAAGTCCCCAACCATACTTAATATCAGGGTCATTCGCAAGATATCTGTTTGCTTCACCTTCAGGTGCTCCAAGTGCAGTTACCTTATCAGTAGTTGTAAGAAGTGTATCTCTTACCTGTGATGCACTCATCCAAGGATATTTTATAGCTACATGAGCTGCTGCATTTGCAACAAGTGGTGCTGAGAATGATGAACCGTCAAATTCCATTTCGACAAGATTTCCAGCTTTATCATGCTTCTTAAGTTCAAAATCTCCAGGTGCTGTTATTGCCCATTTAGCAGCTACTCCTGCATATGAATGGTGTAACTTACCTGATTCTCTTGTTCCTACCACTGCAAGCCACCCTTTTTCAAGTTCTGGAAAATATTTAGGAAGTGATGCTAAAAGTGTAGCATTGTTATATGATTTTCTTTTTGTGTCTTCTGCGTTTCCAGCACTCCATATAAAGAGTCCGCCTTTATTGTTAACTGTATCCTTATAGAAAGTGAGAATCTTTTCATTTTCTGCAGTTGTTCCTGGCTCTTTATCTGAACCTATTAATTCTTTTACATCTTCTTGTCTGAGTGTAGGTCCTGTACCGTCAAAGTAATTATCCGGATAAGATGCCCCCCAAGACTGGTTAAATATCTTAACTCTCTGATGTCTAAGTTCTCCAAGTACGTCTTCATAAAGGTCAACTGATGGATGAATTATTGAAGTGTTTTCTGTCTTCTTCTCTCCAATACTTGCTGCTACTGTCTTATACTGCTCATTACCTTTGTATATAACCTCAAGTACAGCAACTCCATGCTGATTTTCTGATGGAGTATATTTCTTAGGGAGTATCTCTATACGATCTCCATACTTAGCTTCAATATCTGCCTTTTCACTTATAAAGTCACTGTCTAAAAGACCTATCAGGAAGTTTCTTTCAGCTGGTGAAGCTGTATCTATTGTTTCTCCACTTCCTCCACTGTGACTTCCAGTTCCTGTTCCAGTTGATCCTCCCCCAGAAGGTATATGTGTTGTTCCAGTTGGCGGGGTTTTGACGTTACTTCCACCTCCACCACCTCCGCCTCCTCCACATGAGGCTACTAGTAAACCGAGAAGTATATACACTGGTAAAAATTTCAATTTTCCTTTCATATTGCATCTACTCCTTAATCTAAATATATATCTTAATAAAACACAATTTTATCCGAGGTTCCCTCTACTATTATATCACAATTTGTACACAAAATTGTAATTTTTATCAACAAAAAAGCTGTAACTTCACAGCTACAGCCTCTTTACTAAAATGAATATTTTATTCCAATACTCACTATATTATCTCTTATTTTTTCTTTTTCAACAACAAAGTCAACATTTCCAGTTATGTCAAATTGAGGATTAACCTTCCTGCTTATTCCCAATCCAAACCATGTACTGTTTTTAACAAGATTCATTCCCTTAAATCTATATAATCTGTTAGAACCTGTAAATTTTCCTTCAAAGCTCAGATCACGATTGCTAAGAATTACATCATGAGCAATATATCCTGTAAACTTATAGCTGTCTTTTTCGTAAAAACCTCTTATACCAGCAGTTAAAGAGCTATAATCATAGTCCTTTTTATTGGTATTTATTCCCCATGCTGCATCTGATTCAGAGAAACCTCCCCTTCTCAAATGATTGTATGAGTATCCAATATATGGATTTATATAGTTATAGCTTCTACCTATCTCTCCATAAGCTGAAAAAAGTCTATCGTGATGTTTAATATCCCCAGTTACAGAATTCATCTCTTCATCTAAAAGATCTCTTTTTACTCTTGCTGAAATTCTTGACATTCCCAATCTACCTGCAAGATAAATTCCATCTTTAATACTGTTTTTTCCATAGATAGATACTCCTACAATATCACTATTGTATTTTCCAGCATATCTGCTGAAATCAGCTTCTCCATATGAATAGTTGATAGCCACTCCTGCAACAGCATTTTTACTCAATCTTTTATCTATACCAAACTGTCCACCTGCTGTTTTTACCTTAGCAGATGCATAACCACTCTGAGATAGTTTTCCATCACTTCCCATCCCTTCCAGCCATCCACTCCAGTTTGAAGTATCCTCAACTTTTACAAGACGATTACCTAATACTCTATTTACATCTCTTGCCTGGGTAAAAGTAAGAGCCTGTGCCGATGCATAAACTTCCCCAGATATTAACTTAGAAGCATCTTCTATTGCTCCAGCTGACATAGTCTCAAGAGTTTTTCCTCTCAACTTATCACTTTCTGACAAAGTTCCAGTTTCCAGTTTGCTATCAAGTTCTGCAAGTACTCCCTCTATATTTTCAAGTGTATTTAAACTGCTTTTATCCTCAGTTTTAACATAGTCTTTAAGATTTTTTCTCTCCAGAGTTACCGTTATATTTTTTCCATCTGTAGTAGCTCTGCTATCAAAAATAGGTGCACTCATAACATGAGGAGCAACTGTTACAGATTCAGCTTCAATTACAGGGACTTCTATTCTCTTTCCAATATAATTATTTGAAGTTTCCACTCTCAAGGTGTCATTTTCTCCAATACTTACCTCTCCAAGAACTCTAAGTTTTGAATTTATAGGGATTTTTGTCATTCCACCATCCATAGATCTGTAATTTCCACCAATAGTTCCCACTGTGCCATCCAGTTCAAACTCTCCACGATTTTCAACATTTCCAGCACCTTTCAGGATATAGTCATCACTATCCACCTGTGCTATATATCCTTTATCATGTAATACGAGCTTTCCACCACTCTCAATAGATGTATTTTGGGATGAATGAACCTTGTAAACATGAAGTTCCCCCTCTTTTACAACAGTGTCCCCTGTATAGTGGTTTTTACCCATAAGATGGAGTTTACCATTTCCTGTCTTATAAATTCCTGCATCTCCATAAATATTATTTTCAAAATATGTGTCTCCAGCTGGTATCCTTGCCTGGAAGTAATTTTTTCCATCAACTTTATTTGTAGAATCAACTGCAAGAAGCGTATTTAAAAATCTTCCTGGTCCTTTAAGTGCTCTTGCAGTGTTCAGATATCCCCAACCATATTTTCTTTCAGGTTCCATCTCAAGATATCTATTTTCATCTCTGTCACGTACCTCTTCACTATCATTATAATTTATTTTACGTGTATCATCACCAGTTGTAAGTATAACATCTCTTACCTGAGATGCACTCATCCAGGGGAATTTCTGTGATACAAGTCCTGCTGCTCTTGTAACAAGTGGTGCAGCAAAGGATGACCCTCTATATGCCTTTGAACCACCTGATTCCATAATTGTAAAATCTCCATTTGCAGCAATACTCCATCTTTTCGCATCTCCTGCATAGGCAAAATGTCCATAATCTCTCTCATACTGTTGATTTACTGCTCCTACAACAGAGATCCATCCCTTTTCAAGTTCTGGAAGATATTTAGGCATTGAGGCAAATATACTGGCATTGCCATACTGCACTTTCTGATTCTTACCATTTACCTTTATTTTATCCCAATTTCCTGCAGCCCAGATAAAAAGTCCTCCCTTATTGTTTACTGTATCGTTATAAAATTCAACTAAGGCCTCATCATCATCTGACATAAGCCGTCTTTTGAAGTTTCCACTATTTATAGTTGGATAGTTATTATCATCAAGATTTATTGCCCATGAGTTGTTAAATATCTTAACTTTCTGATCTCCAAAAAATCCCATTGCCTTTTTATAGATATCTGCTGATGGTCGTACTGCATTTAAATTTTGTCTTCCATCAAATACAACCTCACCAAAGCTTCCTGCTACAACTTTAAAGTTTTCATCTCCATTAAGATTTATAACTTTTATTACATAGGTTCCATGTTTATCTCCATTTGGAGCTCTTACCTCATGTGGCAGATCCTCTATTATCTCTATGTTATACCTGTTTTTCATATCTGTTTTGTGTGTTATAAAATCAGCATCCATAATCCCTATTATATACTCTGGCCTATTTACAGGTCTTGTTATATTTGGCAGTTGCTGATTATCTATGTACTTAAATGAGGTTCTTGAAAGATTAAGTGGATTGTCGTAATTATTGTGGCTTTCATCTGTATCACTTTCTCCAGTTGATCCTGTGCCACCATGTTGACTATCTCCACCTTGAGATTGTCCATCCCCAATTCCTGGCACATCATGTTCTCCTCCATGTGAAGAACCGCTTCCTGAACTATCTGAGGATCCTGATCCGCTATCTCCTCCACTTTGAGATCCTTCATGTCCTGTGCCTGATGAGTCATGCCCTCCATCTTGTGAAGATCCATCTCCTGAATCAGATGATGAATCTAACCCACTTTCTCCTGTTGATCCATGATCTCCACCGGATGGATGCTCATCTCCTGGATTTACAGCTGGATTTTCATGCTTTGGTCTCTCAATGCCTCCAGGTACATGAGAAACATTTCCAGGGTGAGTGGCTACACTGCCTCCACCCCCTCCTCCACCGCCACATGAAGCAATAAGAAGGCCCAAAAAAATATAAAGTGTTATAAACATCAATCTCTTTTTCATATTAATTTTCCCCTTATCTTAATATTTTATACATTTTTTTAATTATAACATATTTTTTAAAATTTTATATTAAAAAGCTCCTATATAAATCCTTTATTTTCAATAAAAAAAGGTGGACACAGGTTCAAGTTCCCTCATCTCCACCATTATTTTTTAAATATTTATATTGTTATTTCCTCATCATCTCTTAGAAGTTTCTTCATAGTAAATATCATAGTTGTATAGCAGGCTATTCCACCTAGGAAGTTTGACACAGGTTCAGCCATAAATATACCATCTACTCCCAAATTCCATAATCTTGGAAGAAGAAGTGTAAGTGGAACTACAACAAAAACCTTTCTAAACAGTGTAAAGAAAATTGCCTGTTTTGATTGTCCAAGTCCTACAAATACTGCCTGCCCTGAAATTTGGAAAGCCATCATAAAGAATCCAAAGAAATAGATATGAATTGCTGAAATTCCCTTTGAAATCATATCTGGATCTGAGTTGAATACCTTTATCAATGGTTCTGGGAATACTAAAACTGCCACCCAGCTTACAACCATATATACTGAAGTTATAAATGTAACAAATATTATTCCTTTTTTTATTCTATCATACTCTTTAGCTCCAAAGTTATACCCAAGTACTGGCTGAGCTGCAGCTGTAACTCCATGAATTGGCAGCATAGCCACATCTCTTATAGAGTTTACAACAGTCATTAGTCCTACATATACGTCTCCACCAAACTCCTTAAGCATTGTATTACAAGCCACCTGTACCACACCATTTGTTGCAGTCATTAGACAACTTGCCATACCAAGTCCCAATATCTCTCTTAATATTCCAAATTGAACTTTCAAAGTATCTTTAGTTATTTTAAGGAGAGTTCTCTTTCCAAGTAAGAAAGACATTACCCAGGCTACAGATATAAATTGAGAGATTACAGTAGCTATTGCAGCTCCCTGAATTCCCAATCCTAAAAGAAAAATAAATATTGGATCTAAAATTATATTAACTATTGCTCCTGCAAGAATGGTTATCATTCCAATATTTCCAAAACCCTGAGCATTTATAAAGCCATTCATTCCTGACCCAATCACTATAAAAGGAGTTCCTATAAGATAGATCCTCATATACTGCATTGCATAAGGATAACTTGCATCACTTGCTCCAAATAGATACAATACAGGCTTTAAAAAAGTATATGCTAAAAACATAAGTATAAAACTTGAAATTACAAGCATAGTAAGGGTATTTCCCATAACTTCTTCTGCTCTTTTTACATTTTGCTGCCCTCTTGCTATAGAACAAAGAGGTGCTCCACCCATTCCAAAAAGATTTGTAATAGCCATAACTATTGTTATAATTGGAAATGTAAGTCCAAGCCCTGTAAGTGCCAGAGAAGATGCTCCTGGAAGATGTCCTATATATATTCTATCCACTATATTGTATAGAACCTGTACCATTTGAGCTATTGTCATAGGTACTGCCAGTGCCAGAATATGTTTGTAAATACTTCCCTTTGCAAAATTGCTTTTATTAGTTGTTTCCATCAAATCACCGTCTTAATTTTTTCATATGCGTTCTTACATTATATCATACTTAACGGTGATATTTAAAAGAAATAAAAAATTCAATTCTTCATTTATCCCTTAAAATAGGCTATTTTATTAACCAAAAATCATCTAAAACTTCTATTTATTCATATTTATAACGATAAAATGTAGAAATTATTAACATCGTCAATAGAACTATCTATTTCCCATTCTAACTTTTATCACATAATTTGCCACATCTATTAATTTATCCAAATTCTTATCAAAGAACATTGTATAACTTTTACAAAATCTGTTATGATACTCTCCATTTTCATCTATCTCTTTGTGTCTTCTACATCCACCTCTACACAGTTTAAAATAATTGCATTTTTTACATTTTTCATTTACAACTAGAGATGAACTTAAAAACTGATTCTCTTTTTCGCTATTTAAAATATCAGTAAAAGATGAATCATTTATATTTCCAATTTTATACTCATCTAATACGTAGAAATCACAAGGATAAATGCTTCCATCAGATTCAACTATAGCATTGATATTACAATGCCCCACCATGTCACAAGCTTCAGGTTGCTCTCCAAGAATGATTTTTACCATGTTATCAAAGTATCTGACACTTGTAAATCTTCCATTCATAATATCCTCATACCACAATTCAAATGTGTCATTTAAAAAATTACCATAATCAACATCTGTAAGTGTATACTCCTTTTTCTCTTTTGAGTAAAGCTCATCTAAACATGGAATAAATTGAAAATATCTATATCCATTATTCTTGAAAAAGTTATATATCAATTTACCATTTTCTGCTGTGAGTTTATTTACAACTGTTAAAATATTGAAGTCAATTTTTTCTTTTTTTAATAAATTGATACTCTCTTTAACTTTAGCAAAAGTTCCATTTCCACTTTTATCAATTCTAAAAGCATTGTGAGTATCTCTATTACCATCTACTGACACTCCAATAAGATAGTTATGCTCTTTAAATAACCCTGTCCATTTTTTATTAAGTAAAGTTCCATTAGTTTGTAGAGCAAAAGTAGTATTTATTTTTTTAACATTGTATTTTTCAACTAAGTTATGAAATCTCTTAAAGAAATCAATTCCAGCCAATGTTGGCTCTCCACCTTGAAACATAAAATTAACCTGGTAATCTACCTCTTCAAAAGCTTTTCTGACCATATTTTCAAGAGTTGTATCATTCATAATCCCATAATTTTTTATTACTCTATTGTCAGCAATATCATAATAAAAACAATAAACACACTTTAAATTGCACCCACTTGACGCTGGTTTTATTAATAAATTTAGACTATTCATTTTATCCTCCAATACTTTATCATTAGTAAAAACATAACATATAAAAAAACTATAAGCAAGAACTTATTTTTCATCCAAATTTTTATAAGATAAAATAACTAACTCCTACTTCTTATTTTTTTCACAATTTCTTCATCATAAAATAGCACTAAAAAATTACATTTTTATATATTAATCGTGCACACTATTCTTATTATTTCCTATTTTTTTGAAAAAATACAAAAAAAATAAAAAAATTTTTTTTAGATACAAGTACATACAAGAGTAAATTAATTGTGTTTTATGCTCCAATACAAGTTTTTTGTGTCAAAAATCATCATTGACAATAGTATTTTCAATGATTATACTTGTTATAACAACTTAGTATGATTAAAAGATATAATTCAAAAGGTGATAATATGTTTGAGATTAATAAGAATAGTTCTGTACCTATATATGTACAGTTAGCTGATTATATCAAGAAAGCTATAGATAATGGTGACCTTTTGGAGAATGATAAAATTCAAAGTGAAAATGAATTGTGTGCTTCTTATGATATAAGTAGAACCACTGTTAGACAGGCATTAAAAATACTTCACAATGAAGGATATATATACAAGGTTAGAGGAAAAGGAAGCTATGTATCCTCTTCAAAAATATATCAAAATCGTTCTACATTCAGTAAATTTTATGACGATATCAAAAATCTGGGAAAAACCCCAAAGTCTAAGATACTATCTCTAAAAGTAGTAACACCATCTACAACTGTAAGGGAAAAAATGAAATTAGATGATAAAGACAAAGTTTGTGAAATAGTCTGGGTGAGATACAGTGATGATCAACCACTTATCTATGAAACAATTAACCTAAACTATAAACTTATGGAGGGAATAGAAAAAGAACCTCTTCAGGAAATGAAGTTATACGACATAATTACAAAAAAATACAATATAAAGCTTACTCATGGAAATGAACAGTTTATGCCATGCAAGATCTCTAAATCAGAGGCTGAATACTTAAATTGTAATACTGGAGACCTTGGTATGAATGTAATTCGTACTGTATACCAACATGATCAGGTAATTGAATATACAAATTCAACTGTACTTGGAGACAAATTTATCTACACAGTCAATTTTTAACAGGCGTTAATTTACTATAAAAATTAATTTATTTCAAGGAGGATTTATATGTTTATGACGTTTTTAACATTTTTCATTGTAACAGCTTTAGTCGCTTTTATCTCTTGGCTTAAAACTAAAGGTGAAGAAAACAGTGCTAAGGGATATTTCCTAGCAGGTAGAGGACTTAGTGCAACAGTTATTGGGTTCTCAATGGTTTTAACAAGTTTATCTACTGAACAATTGGTTGGAGTTAACGCTTCATCTTATCAAAGTAACTTTTCAATCATTGCGTGGACAGTTCAATCTGTAATTCCACTTTGTGTATTAGCTCTATATCTACTTCCTAGATACCTTAAAGGAGGATTTACTACAATCCCTGAGTTCTTCGAAGAAAGATATGACAAACAAACAAGACAAATAATGTCTCTATTATTCCTAGTTGCTTATACATTCGTATTAATTCCAGGTGCTCTATATTCAGGAGCTATTGCATTTACTAAGATATTTGACGTAGAAGCAATGTTCGGTGTAAGTTTCAACGTAGCTCTTTGGGGTGTTGTATGGTTAATCGGTATTATCGGAGGTATATATGCAATATTCGGAGGATTAAAAGCAGTTGCTGTATCAGATACTCTTAACGGATTTGCTTTAATAATCGGTGGTATCATGATTCCTTTCTTTGCTTTAAGATTCTTAGGAGACGGAAGCATGGTTAAAGGTATCGAAATTGTAACAACTAACCATCTTGATAAATTAAATGCATGGGGAGCTGCTGGAGACCCAGTACCTTGGACAACAATATTTACAGGTATCTTAATAGTTAACTTCTTCTATTGGACAACAAACCAAGCAATCATTCAAAGATCACTAGCTGCTAAGAGCTTAGCTGCTGGACAAAAAGGTATCTTATTTGCAGGAGTATTCCTATTATTACTACCTTTATTACTAAATGTTCCTGGATTAACATCTTTCTATATCTTTGGAGATGCATTAAAAGATCACATAGACTTAGCTTATCCAAGTCTGGTATCAAAAGTATTACCAACACCACTATTAGGATTCTTTACAGCATGTCTATTTGGAGCAATATTAAGTACATTTAACTCGTTTATTAACAGTGCTGCAACACTATTCTGTTATGACTTATATAGACCAATATTCAAAAAAAATATCTCTGATGAAGATTTAATTAAAGTTGCTAAAATAGCAGGTACTATAATAGCAATCATCGCTATGACAATCGCTCCATTATTACAATATGGAAGTGGAGGATTATTCCTAGTATTAAGAAGATTTGCTGGATTCTTCAATATCCCAGTTATCGCTCTAGTTGCTATTGGATTCTTAAATAAGACAGTTTCTGGTAAAGCTGCAAGAATAACTGTATTACTTCACATTATCCTTTACTACTCACTAGTATGGATTTTCAAAGTAAAATTAAACTTCGTACACGTTATGGGTGGTCTATTTGCATTTGACATTATCGTAATGCTTATCCTAGGAAATGTATATAAGAGAGAAACTCCATATGTTTTAACTCATAAAAATAAATCAAATGTTGATTTAAGTAACTGGAAATATGTAAAACAATTCTCAACAGTATTAATTTTAGGTCTATTCTACCTATACACAGTTCTATCTCCTATTGGTTTAGCTGGTGGACATGGTATAATGGGTATAACAATTGTTTATGCTATAATCATTGTAGTTGCATTAATTATCTTAACAATGTATGATAAACAAAAGGCAAAAAAAGTTACTACTGAAACTGAAGAATAATTAAGTTATTTAAAGGAGAATTTCTATGCGTAATATAGCTTACATCTTACTTGACCAAGTAAGATTGGATATGCTCGGAACTTATGGGCATAAAATAGTAAAAACACCTAATATGGACGCTATTGCAGCTGATGGAATAAAGTTTACTAATGCTTTTACTCCTGCTTCTGTATGCGGTCCTGCAAGAACTTCACTATTTACTGGACAAATGCCTAGTAACCATGAACTTATGAGAAATAGTGAAAAAGGTGGACAGGGAGACCCTAAATTAGATAATCCAAATATCATCTCTGAAATGGGAGATTATGTAAATTATCTAATTGGAAAATGGCACGTTGGAAAAACAGTTTTACCTAGAGACTTCGGATTCAGAGGACATAACTTTGATGGTTATGGATATCCTGGAAGCGGAGTTTATAAAAATATGGTATTTGCTCAAGGACCTACTCAAGAACCAAGATATGTAGATTGGTTAAAAGAAAAAGGATTTGAAATTCCTGAAGTAACTAATGCATACTTTGGAGAAAACCCTCACTTAAGAGTACAAGAATTATGTGGATTCTTAAGTGGAACAAGAGAATCTACTCTACCATTCTTCGTAGTAGATGAAGCTAAAAAAGCTATCCTTGAAGCTAAAAAAGAAAATAAACCTTTCTTTGTATGGATGAACTTCTGGGGTCCTCATACTCCATGTGTAGTTCCTGAACCATACTACTCTATGTACAAACCTGAAGATGTTGTACTGGATGAAAGCTTCTACAATCCTATGGATGGAAAACCTCTTCACTATAAAGATATTGCAAAAATGTGGGGAGTATGGGAAGCTACTGAAGAAAGATGGAAAGAGATTATATGTAAATTCTGGGGTTATATCACTCTTATAGATGATGCTATTGGAGAGTTTGTAAAATTCTTAAAAGAAGAAGGATTATATGATGACTTATTCCTAGCTATCACAGCTGACCATGGAGATGCTATGGGAGCTCATAAGATGATAGAAAAAGGTGAATTCATGTTTGACACTACTTACAGAATTCCTATGATTATAAAAGACCCATTAGCTAATAGAAAAGGTGTAGAGGATGACAACTTTGTATATCTTCACGACTTAACACCAACTTGTAATGAAGTTGCTGGAAAGAAAGCTCCTGACTTCTTTGATGGAGAATCACTTTTACCTATCCTTAGAGAGGGAAAAAGAAATAATAGAAAAGGAGTTCTTGGACAATTAGCAGGTCACTTTGTAGCTTTCGAACAAAGAATGTGGAGAAGAAATGATTATAAATTAGTATTTAACGCCACTGACGTTGGAGAACTATATGATCTTAAAAACGATCCTGGAGAATTACATAATCTTTTCTACGATGAAAAATATGCTAAGATAAAAAGAGAAATGTTAGAAGAACTTCATGCTGAAATGGTAAAAATTAAAGACCCATTAGAAAACTGGTTATACAGAATCATCTATGAAATATAAATCTTTTTAAAGGGGGCGCATGCCCCCTTTATAATAAAATTGTATTGTCAAATGATATTAAAGGTGATACTATTAATATAAGAATAAATTCTAATGGAGGGATCCAAATGGTATTAGGTAAAGAAAGAATTCCTCTTTATTGTCAGTTGGCAGATATTATAATAAATGAAATAGAAATCAAAGGATTAAAAGAAAATGATAGATTACCTGCTGAAAGAGAGTACTGTGAAAAATATAAACTTAGCAGAGCTACTGTAAGACAGGCTATCAACTATCTTGAAAAAAAAGGATATCTTTATAAGGTACAAGGTAGTGGGACTTTTGTTTCTTCAAGAAGATTAAAACAGAAACTTCTTAAGTTTTATAGTTTTACTGAAGAGATGAAAAAACAGGGAAAAACTCCAGAATCTAAAATTCTATCATTTAAAATAATTGAATCTGATGATAAAATTTCAAAGGAATTAAATATAACCAAAAAAGAGAAGGTCTTTGAATTGGTAAGACTTAGACTTGCAGATAATGAGAAAGTCATGTATGAAAAGACATATCTTCCATATAAAAGATTTTCTGATTTAACAAAAAAAGATTTGCGTATCAGCCCTTTGTATGATATTCTACAAAGTAGATATGGACTTTCTTTTACAAAAGCAATAGAAAGATTTTCAGTTGGAATTGCAGATGAAAAGGTAGCAGATATTCTCTCTATCAACCCTGGTATGCCAATTATAAATCTTCAAAGATGGACTCACACAGGTATTGAAATTATAGAGTATACAGTAAGTTCAGTAAGAGGAGATAAATTCGAATTTGAAGTTGAGCTGAATAAAGAACAAAATAGCAGACTCTAAAGAGTCTGATTTTATAACAAAACAAAATGGTACGGACAACAGTATGACTTTAAGGAGGGTGAATATGTCTTATTACGTAGGAATAGACATTGGTGGAACTAATGTAAAGCTTGGAATATTAGATGAGTGTGGTCAAATTCTTAAAAAGAAAAGTATAAAGACTGAGTCAAAAAAAGGACCTGAAAATACTTTTACAAGAATTTGGAATACTGTAAAAGAAATGGCTGAAGAGCTAAACATCAATATAGATGATATTATATCTGTGGGATTAGGTATTCCTGGTCCTGTAATTAACAACTCAATAGTTAAAATAGCAGCAAATTTTTCCTGGAATGATGATTTCCCAGCTAGGGATTTAATGGAAAAAATTTCAGGTAAACCTGTAAAAGTTGGTAATGATGTTAGAGTTATTGCTCTTGGAGAAACACTGTTTGGTGCTGGAAGAGGTTATAAAAACAGTATCACTATACCAATTGGTACTGGTATTGCTGCTGGAATAATAATAAATGGAAAAATTCTTGAAGGTCTTGATGGAGCAGCTGGAGAATTTGGTCACGTTGTAGTTGAAAAGAATGGTTACAAATGTGGTTGTGGACTTACAGGATGTCTTGAAACATACTGCTCTGCTACTGGAATTGTAAGAGAGGGTAAAAGAAGACTTCAAGAAAATCACGACAACGCACTATATAAACTATTAAATGGTGATATAGAAAAACTTGAAGCTAAAGATATATTTAATTTGGCTAAAAAAGGAGATCCATTTGCTATGGAAATAGTTGATTTCTTCTGTGATAAGCTGGCTCAAGGTATTGGAATGTTAATCAATATAATCAATCCAGAGGTTATTATTTTAACTGGTGGAGTTGCTAAAGCTGGACAGATTATTGTTGATACTATGAAAAAACATCTTCCAAAATATGCACTTAGAATGAGTATGGATAATATTGCATATAAATTTGGAGAATTAGAAGAAGAAGCTGGAATTAAAGGTGCTGCTGCACTTGTTATGGATAAATAAAAAGGAGTCTGATAAGAAATGGAATTAAAAAATTGTATAACTTTTAAAGAGATTGCACAACAACCTTCTATCTGGAAAGAAGAATTGGACATAATCAAAAATAACCTAAAATCACTTGGTGAATTTATAGACAAAGTTAAAGGGGACAAAATTAAAGTTGTCTTCACTGGAGCAGGATCTTCAGAATTTGTTGGAAATACTTTATGCTCATATGTAAACAGCAAAGTTGATATTGAAGTATTATCTATCCCAACTACTGATATTGTATCTATGCCTGAACAATATTTAGATAAAGATGCAGCTATGATAATGGTGTCATGTGCAAGATCAGGAAACTCTCCTGAAAGTGTTGCTACAATTAAATTAGCAGACAAATTAGTAAAAAATATACACCATGTATTTATTACATGTAACCCAGAAGGAAAACTTGCTCAAATGGCAAAAGATTCAGATAATAAATATCTTCTTTTAATGCCTGAAGAGACAAATGATAAAGGTTTTGCAATGACAGGAAGCTTCTCTTCAATGGTTGTTGCTGGAGTACTTGTATTCTTAAGACAGGATTTTGATAAACTTGCAGACAGAGTTACTTATGTTTCAAATGTTATTGAAAAGAATTTTGATAAGATATTTGCTGATGCAGAAACTATAGCTGACCTTGATATAGAAAGAATAGTTTACTTAGGAGATGGAGCTTTAAAAGGACTTGCTGAAGAAGTTTCATTAAAAGTTCTTGAACTTACAGCTGGAAAACTTGCTTCTTTCTTCAATACATTCCTAGGATTCAGACATGGTCCTAAATCAATAGTTAATGATAAAACAGCTATTGTTTGTATGATGTCAAATAACCCTTATACTAGAATCTATGAATTAGATCTATTAAAAGAGTTCAAACATGAAGGTGGAAAAAAGAAAATTATAGTTTTAGACACTGTTGATGATAAAGAAGTAAGAGCAAACTGTGATTACTACTTCACTTTAAATGATGCAAAAGTTGGTGCTATGGAAGAGGTATTCTCTGGACTTTCATACTTAGTATTTGGTCAACTTCTATCTCTAATTAAATCAGCTAAATTAGGAATTAATCCTGACAATCCTTGTCCTACTGGTGAAGTTAACAGAGTGGTTAAAGGTGTAATAATTCACGAATATAACAAATAATTTATTATTTTATTTAATTTTTAAGGAGGCAAAAAATGTTAGTTTCAACTAGACAATTATTATTAGACGCTCAAAAAGGAAAATATGCTGTACCTGCTTTCAACGTACACAACATGGAAACAATTCAAACTGTTGTAGAGGCTGCTGTTGAATTGAGATCTCCAGTTATTGTTGCTGCTACTCCAGGAACAATGAAATATGCAGGACCTGAGTTCTTTATTAAACTTGTAGAACTTTGTTCAGAAAAATATGACATCCCTATTGCTATGCACCTTGATCACCACGAAGAGTATGATGAGATAGTAAATGGTATCAAATTAGGTACTAAATCAGCTATGATTGATGCTTCTCACTTTGATTTTGAAGAAAATGTAAGAAGAGTTAAGGCAGTTGTTGACTATGCTCACAAATTTGACGTTACAGTTGAAGGAGAATTAGGAGTATTAGGAGGTCAAGAAGATGACCTTATAAGAGATGACAAAGATAGTAAATATACTAACCCTGCTCAAGCTAAAGAATATGTAGAAAGAACAGGAATTGACTCTCTGGCAGTTGCAATTGGTACTGCTCACGGAGTATATAAAGAAGAACCAAAATTAGACTTTGATAGACTTGCAGAAATAAGAGCAGTTGTAGATATTCCATTAGTACTACACGGTGCATCTGGAATTCCTGCTGCCCAAGTAAAAAGAGCTATTGAACTAGGAATTACTAAAGTAAATATCGCTACTGAATTAAAAATGCCTTTTGCTGCTAAAGTAAGAGAAGTTTTAAATGCTAACCCTAACGAAAGTGACCCAAGAAAATACTTCACACCTGCTAAAGAAGTAATGAAAAAAGTAGCTATGGATAAAATCCTTATGTGTGGAAGTAACGGTAAGGCATAGTTATGAGCAAAATATTAACTATTACTTTAAATCCTGCAATTGATGTGAGATATAATCTTGATACTTTAAATCTTGGAAATGTAAATAGACCTCATTCCATTGAAAAAAGTGCAGGTGGAAAAGGAATAAATGTCAGCAGAATTATCAATTTTCTTGGTGGTAACGTTTTAGCTACTGGTATTGTTGGTGGATTTACTGGTAAACTATTTCTAAAAAAATTAAATGATAATGGAATACATAATGATTTTTTAGAAACTCAGTATGAAACAAGAACTTGTATAGCTATGATTTCGAAAGATGTAAAAGGTGTTACTGAAGTACTGGAATCAGGAAAAGGTGATGACCTTGTATGCAAAGAGTTTGTAGATAAATATCTATCTATTTTAAATTCACAAAAGATAGATGTAATCTGTGCATCAGGAAGCATACTTAAAAATATCGATCCATTGATATATAATACCCTTATTGAAGAGGCAAATAAAAAAGGAATCAGATTTATCCTTGATACAAGTGGTTCATCTTTAACAAATGGTATTAAGGCACAACCTTTCCTTATAAAGCCTAATAAGGAAGAGCTTGAAGGTATCTTAAATAGAAAACTTCATAGTGATGAAGATGTTGTAGATGCTGCAAGAGAGCTTATAAAACAGGGTGTTAAAAACGTCATGGTAACATTGGGAGGAGATGGAGCTCTATTTGTAACTGAAGACAGAGTTATGAAAGCTACTTTCCCAAAAGTTGAAATAAAAAATACTGTTGGTTCAGGAGACTCTACTATTGGTGGATTTGCCTTTGGACTAGCTGAAAACAAAGATATAACTGAGTGCTTTAGACTGGGAGTTGCTTGTGGAACTACTAATGCAATGCTTGATTCTACAGGTACTATTGAAATCCCTTTACTAAACACAATTTTACCTACAATTACAATTACCCAGTTGTAATATTTAATCGAATATAACCTAACCTTTACCCAAAACTGCACCTGATAAAATATCAGGTGCAGCTTTTTTTATATTAATATCCTCTATCTGCCATTTTTTCCTCATCTTTTAAGCTGTAAACATTGATTCCTACCATAGCCTCTCCAAGATTTTCAGATACTTCAGCTAAAACTTCAGGATTGTTATAGTTTTTAACAGCTTTTACTATTGCAGCAGCTCTCTTTGCTGGATCTCCAGATTTGAATATTCCAGAACCTACAAAGACACCATCGCATCCTAATTGCATCATTAAAGCTGCATCTGCAGGTGTTGCCACTCCTCCTGCTGCAAAGTTCACAACTGGAAGTTTTCCATTTTCATGAACATATTTTAATAGATCATATGGAACCTGCAGCTGTTTTGCTATATCATATAGTTCTGACTTATCAACAGAAGCAACTCTTCTTATCTCTTCATTCATCCTTCTCATATGTTTTACTGCTTCTATTATATCCCCTGTTCCAGGTTCTCCTTTTGTTCTTATCATTGAAGCCCCCTCTTGTATTCTTCTTAGAGCTTCACCTAAATTTTTTGCTCCACATACAAAAGGTATAGCAAACTTTGTTTTATCTATATGAAATCTATCATCAGCTGGAGTCAATACTTCACTTTCATCTATATAATCTACTTTTAGTGCTTCAATTATTTGAGCTTCTACAAAATGTCCAATTCTAACCTTTGCCATTACAGGAATTGATACAGCTTTTTTTATCTCCTTTATCATTTTAGGATCTGACATTCTTGCTACTCCACCACTTTTTCTAATATCAGCTGGTACTTTTTCCAAAGCCATTACTGCACAAGCTCCTGCTTTTTCAGCAATTATTGCTTCCTCTGGTGTAGTTACATCCATTATTACTCCACCTTTTAAACTTTCAGCTAGATTTTTATCAAATTTATATTCCATTGTTGTATCCCCCTTTATTATTTTTGATTTTTCAATTATAATAAAAGTACCGGTACTCTAAATATATATATCCTACATTTATTATTACATAAATAATTGCCTATTTCAATTGATTACAACAAAAGTGTACCCATACACTTTTTAAGGAGATGACATGAAAGATTTTAGAAAATTTAAAGGAGATACTCTATATTTAAAACTTTACAACTGTATTAAGAAAAAAATTGAAAGTGAAAAGATAAAAGGAAAGCTTCCTCCAGTAAGGAAAACTGCTGAAAACCTTAATATCAGCATAAACACTGTAATAAAAACATATGAACTTCTGGAAAAAAACAGCTATATAACAGCTAAAAAAGGGAGTGGTTTTTTTATTACATATAATAAAAATCAGGATTTCTATCCTGAAGACCATATGAAAAATGAAGATTTTAAATATAGTTATTTTAACAACCAGTGTGAAATAAACTTCTCTTCAGCTTCTCCCAAAACAGATCTTTTCCCAATTGAAATGTTAAAATCAGCTATCTGTGATATTTTAGATAGGTATGGGGAAAAAGCTCTACTATATGAAAATCCTCAGGGGAATATTGAATTTCGTAATACAATAAAAAAAGAGGCAAATAAGTTTGGAATTAAAACCTCTGTAAAAAATATACAGATAATCTCAGGTGCCCAACAGGGAATTAATATCATAAGTAAAATCCTTGTACAACCTGGAGATATTATAGTTAGTGAAGAGCCAACATATAAAGGTGCTATCCAGACTTTCAAAGAAAATGGTGGAAAGATAAAAACAATTCCACTGGAAAATGATGGTATAAATATAGATGCTCTTGAGCAGTTTTTAAAGTTCAATAAAATCAGGCTTCTATATATTATCCCTATATTTCAAAATCCAACTGGAATATCCCTTAGCAGTGAAAAGGCAAAAAAATTAGTAACCCTTGCTGAAAAATATGATTTTTATATAGTTGAAGATGACAGCAGTTCAGATCTATATTTTGATAAACCTGTAAAATCCATTAAAAATTATGACTGCTATAACAGAGTTATCTATATAAAGAGCTATTCTAAAATCTTTATGCCTGGATTTAGACTTGGATTTATGATTCTTCCAACTGAGATTACAGAACCGGTTATACGGGCTAAATATATCTCAGATATATCTACCTCAGGACTTAATCAACGTATATTCCATCATTTTATGAAGAATAAAATCTGGGGGAGTTTTACTGAAAATTTAAGAGAGGAATTTAGAAAGAAACAGGATTATCTCTATGAAAAGTTAAAAAATAATAAGCTTTTATCTTTTGAAAAGCCTCAAGGTGGCCTCTCTTTCTGGATTAAACTTCCTGATGAGATAACTGGTGAAGCCGTATATTTTAAGCTCTTAAAAAAAGGAGTAAGTATCATTCCAGGAGTTGTCTTTTCTCCTAAATTCGTATCATATATAAGGCTTAGTTTTGCACAATGCTCCTATGAGGATATAGATAAAGGGATAGTAAAATTAGAAGAGGTATTAGATGAGCTTGTAAATCTGAATTTAGAGTAATTTAAAATAAAAACGAGGTGGTTATCCACCTCGCTTCTTTATATATTACATCATTTTTTCTGCAACATGAACTTTCATCAAAGCTTCTCTCAGGTTCTTTTGAGTTAACAAAATATCCTTGTCTTCCTGAAGCTTTGCAAGTTTAGCTTTAAGTCTTTCAACTTCTCTTCTTTCTCTTTCAATATCAAGCATATCTGCAGGGATAGCTTCTGTTGCAATTATACTTACAACATTATTTGAGATTTCCAATAATCCTTCTGAAACGAAGTATTTCTCTTCATCATTACCAAGTCTTATCTTCATCTCTCCTGTACTAAGTTCTGCTATAAAAGGAGCGTGATTTGGAAGTATTCCCATATCTCCTTCAGTAGTTCTCACAAGTACAAAGTCAGCTTCCTGCGCTAAAACTTTCTGCTCATATGTTACAACTTTGACTTTAAATGTAGACATAACTACTCATCCCCTTTCATAAGGTCTCTCGCCTTTGCTACTGCCTCCTCTATTGTTCCTACATATAGGAAAGCTTGTTCAGGGATATCGTCATGTTTACCTTCAAGTATCTCTTTAAATCCTCTGATAGTTTCTTTTACTGGAACATATTTTCCTTCCATTCCTGTAAATTGCTCAGCAACAGCAAATGGTTGTGAGAAGAATCTTTGGATTTTTCTTGCTCTTGATACAGTAAGTTTATCTTCATCAGATAACTCATCCATACCTAGGATAGCAATGATATCTTGAAGTTCTTTATATCTTTGTAGTACTTCCTGTACTTCTCTTGCTACATTGTAGTGCTCATTTCCAACTATATCAGCTGAAAGAGCTTTTGATGTAGAGTCAAGTGGGTCAACTGCTGGATAGATTCCAAGTGATGCAATCTGTCTTGATAGAACTGTAGTAGCATCCAAGTGTGAGAATGTAGTTGCTGGTGCTGGGTCAGTTAAGTCGTCTGCTGGTACATATACAGCTTGAACTGATGTAATTGATCCAGATTTTGTAGATGTAATTCTTTCTTGAAGTGCTCCCATTTCTGTTGCAAGGTTTGGTTGGTATCCAACTGCTGATGGCATTCTTCCAAGTAGAGCTGATACTTCAGATCCAGCTTGTGTAAATCTGAATATATTATCTATAAATAGTAGAACATCTTGTCCTTCTTTATCTCTGAAGTTTTCTGCTACAGTAAGCCCTGTAAGTCCTACTCTTAGTCTTGCTCCAGGTGGCTCATTCATTTGTCCGTACACTAGTGAAGTTTTAGATAGAACTCCTGATTCTGTCATTTCATCATAAAGGTCTCTACCTTCTCTTGTTCTTTCTCCAACTCCTGCGAATACTGAAAGTCCTCCATGTCCTTTAGCAATGTTGTTAATAAGTTCCATGATAAGAACTGTCTTTCCTACTCCAGCTCCTCCGAATAGTCCAATTTTACCACCTTTAATATATGGTGCTAATAGGTCAATTACTTTTATTCCTGTTTCGAAAATTTCAGTTTCAGTTTCCTGCTCTTCAAAGCTAGGAGCAGATCTATGTATAGGTAGATATTCATCAGTTTCAATAGGTCCACCATCATCAACTGGTTGTCCTAATACGTTTAATATTCTTCCTAATACTGCTTTTCCTACTGGAACTTTTATAGGAGCTCCAGTATCTATTACTTCCATACCTCTTTGCAGACCGTCAGTAGAGTCCATTGCTACTGCTCTTATTACATTATTACCTAAGTGCTGTTGTACTTCTAGCACAAGTTCTTTATCTTTAACCTTAACTTTTAAGGCATTGTATATATTAGGCAATTCATCTTTAAAAGCAACGTCTACAACGGCACTGATAATTTGAGTTATAGTTCCTTTGTTTTCCACCCTATTGCCTCCTAATCATTAATTTAGTGCTGCTGCTCCTCCAACGATCTCTGTAATCTCTTGGGTAATTGCAGCTTGTCTTTCTCTATTGTACTTCAAGTTCAGCATTTTCAACATATCTTCAGCATTGTCAGTTGCATTCTTCATAGAATTCTTTCTTGCAGAATGTTCACTTGCTGCGTTGTTAAGCAATGCCTGATATATCTCAACATTTAAATATTTCGGAAGAAGTGCAGATAATATGGTCTCTGCATCTGGTTCAAAAATATATGGAGTATTGTCTTTAGCTTCTACTCTTTCTATTGGAATAAGTCTTTTAACTACAAGATCACTTCTCAAAGCAGATACGAATTTATTATAGATTACATAAACCTCATCAAAGATGTTGTCATAGTAATACTCTACAATATTTTCACTTATCTCTTCAGCTTTTTGTCCCATTACTTCAGGAATAAGTTGAATATATGTAGCTTTTAAATCGTAATCTCTCTTCTTACAGTAATCTCTTCCTTTTCTTCCTATAGCTATTACTGAAACCTCTTTTCCACTGTTACGTTTTCTGATTTTTTCAAGTTCTTTTAAAGTTGCGTGGTTAAAGCTTCCGCAAAGTCCTGTATCAGATGTCATAACTATAACACCTATCTTTTTAACTTCCTCTCTTCCGTCAAAAAGTGGGTGCTTTTCAGCTTTGATACCAGCTGCAATATTAGAAAGTATATTATTAATAGTATCTGCAAATGGTCTTGATTTTATTACAAGTGCAGAAAACTTTCTAAATTTTGTAGTGGAAACGATCTCCATGGCTTTAGTAATTTGGTGAGTAGACTGAATACTCTTTATTCTTGTTTTTATCTCTTTAGCTCCAGCCATGCTCTCACCTCTTTCTAGTTAAAATTCTTTTTAAATGCTTCTATAGCATCTGCCAATTTTTTCTCCAAATCTTTATCTAAAGCTTTTTTATCTTTAATTTCAGTTAGAATATCAGTTGTATTTCTAAGTTCTGTTAATAATTCAGCTTCAAATCTTCTTACATCTTTTAATTCAACTGAATCAAGGTATCCATGAACAAGAGTAAAGAAAGAAACAACTTGTTCTTCAACAGGGAATGGTTTGTATTGAGCTTGTTTCAATACTTCCATAATTCTGTGTCCTCTTTCCAATTGAGCTTTTGTAGCTTTATCAAGGTCTGATCCAAATTGAGCAAATGTTAAAAGTTCATTGTATTGAGCAAGTTCCAATTTAACTTTTGCAGCAACCTGTTTCATAGCTTTAATTTGAGCTGATCCCCCAACTCTCGATACTGAAATACCTGCATTGATAGCTGGTCTGAATCCAGAGTTAAATAGTTGTGAGTCAAGGAATATTTGTCCGTCAGTAATTGAAATAACGTTTGTAGGAATGTATGCTGATACGTCTCCTGCTTGTGTTTCAATTATTGGAAGAGCTGTTATTGACCCTCCACCTAATTTATCAGATAATTTTGCTGCTCTTTCAAGTAATCTTGAGTGTAAGTAGAATACGTCTCCTGGGTAAGCTTCTCTTCCAGGTGGTCTCTTAAGTAATAGAGACATCTCTCTGTAAGCTACTGCATGTTTTGAAAGGTCGTCATATATGATTAATACATGCTCTCCCTTGTCCATGAAGTACTCTCCCATAGCTACTCCTGAATAAGGTGCCATATATTGTAACGGTGCAGCCTCTGATGCTGTTGCAGCAACGATAGTAGTGTACTCCATAGCTCCAGCATCCTCTAATTTTTTATAAATTTGTGCTACAGTTGATCTTTTTTGTCCAATGGCAACATAGATACATTTTACTCCTGTTCCTTTTTGGTTGATTATAGCGTCAACTGCAAGTGCTGTTTTTCCTGTTTGTCTATCTCCAATTATAAGTTCTCTTTGTCCTCTTCCAATTGGTACCATTCCGTCAATTGACTTGATACCTGTTTGTAAAGGTTCAAATACAGGTTTTCTAGAAATAATTCCTGATGCCTTTCTTTCTATATCCATGTATTTTTCAGGTGTTATATCACCCTTTCCATCAATTGGTTCTCCAAGAGCATTTACTACTCTTCCTAATATAGACTCTCCTGCTGGAACAGATACAACTCTTCCAGTAGCTTTAACTTCATCTCCCTCTTTTATTAAAGAGAAATCTCCAAGAATAACGGCTCCGACGTTATCTTCTTCAAGGTTTAGTGCCATTCCCATTACTCCGTGAGGGAATTCTAGAAGTTCTCCTGACATTGCGCTAGATAATCCGTAAATTCTTGCAATACCGTCTCCTACCTCTAGTACTGAACCTGAAGTTTTTATATCAAGACTTTTTCTATAGTTCTCAATCTCATTTTTGATTATGCTGCTAATCTCTTCTGGTCTAATGTTCAACTGATTTACACCTCCTGCTACAAGTATTAATTTCTTTTCAAAGCTTCAAGCTCTTTACGGATAGATCCATCCATAACGGTATCTCCCATTCTCAGGATACCTCCACCTATGATACTCTTGTCTATCTTTATAGCCAGTTTAACTTTTTTACCAGTTTTCTTCTCTAAGTTTGCTATTAATTTATCCTGTTGAGCTTTTGTAGGTTCCACTGCAAATGTAGCTTCTACGTCAACTATCTGATGGTTGAAATAATATATTTTTAAATACTCAGCTACAATGCTTCTAATATATCTCATTCTCTTTTTATCCATTATATAGAATACAATATCTAAAACCTGCTCATCAGCACTTTGATACATATCTTTTAAAAATTTCTTTTTCTCATCAATATCGATTAACGGATGAGTTATAAAAGTTCTAAAATCTGTATCTTTTTTATAAAGTTCCATAAGATTGTTTAAAACTTCATAAACCTCTTTTATTTTTCCAGTAGATTCGGCGATTTCATAAATAGCTTCGGCATATCTGTTACCTACTTGATTCGCTATCATTTGTCTTCCCCTACCTCTTGAACAAATTCATCTATTAAGGTAGATTCTATTTTGGAATTAATTTTTTCATGTATAAGTTTTTCAGCTAATTCAACAGCAAGAACCTTAACTTCTTGTTGAAGCATATCTTTAGCATCTGCTTTCATTTTTATTGCTTCCATTTCAGCTGATTTGATGATTTTTTCTCTTTGAGATTTAGCCTCATTAAGAATATCCTCTCTTCTTTCGTCAGCTTTCTTTTCAGCATTTTTCAAAATCTCATTAGCTTCTATTTTAGCTTTCTTTAAGATTTCTTCAGATTGCTTTTGAAGTTGCATAGCTGCATTTCTTGTTTGTTCAGCCTGTTTTAAATCGCCTGTTATCTTTTCTTTTCTACTGTCTAACATTCTTCCTAAAGGTTTTTTGAAATACTTGTTGAATACAAATACAAGTATAAAAAAGTTTATTATCTGCCAGAACATGTTAATATCAATTGATACTACTTTTCCATTCACAAATTTCTACCTCCTTTCTGTAATTAATCAGTCATCTTCTCCATACTGATTAAGGATTATCCTAATAATCCAATGAAAGGATTTGCATACATAAGAATTAATGCAATAACTAGAGCGTAAATACCTGTAGATTCTGCTACTGCTTGTCCTAATATCATTGTAGAAATGATGTTTCCTTTAGCTTCTGGTTGTCTAGCAACAGCTTCAACTGCTTTACCTGCTGCATAACCTTCTCCAATCCCTGGTCCTAATCCAGCTATCATTGCACATCCTACACCAACTGCTGATGCTGCTAAAACTATTGCCTTTGCTAATAACATTTGATCCATTTTTTTACCTCCTAAATTTTAAAACTTTATTAATTTTTATTTCGGGTTTCTAGACAGTTTCCTCACTGTACTCACTGTCTCCCAAAGCTCCCTGAATATATACCATACTTAACATTATGAAAACAAAACTTTGTACAAGTCCCTGGAACAGGTCAAAGTACAAGTGTAATGCAGCTGGTACAACTGCTGGTGCTCCCATATATAGAAGCCCCATAATTACTCCTCCTGCAAATGCGTTTCCGAAAAGTCTGACGGAAATGTTTACAGGTTTTGCAAATTCTCCAACAACGTTCAAAGGAAGCATTATTGGAATTGGTGCTAAGAATCCTTTAAGATATCCAAAAAATCCATCTGTTTTGATTGCTGCTGCTAAAAATGTGAAAGTGGTCAACAAGGCCAATCCAACTGTTGTATTTAAGTCAGCTGTTGGTGTCTTAAATGCTGGTGCAAATGTGAGATGCCCATTTTCTACAAAACCCCATGGAATCGGGAAAAATGCCACGATATTTGAAGTAAATATAAATAGAAATAGTGGTCCGATGTATGAAAAATATTTTTTCTTCCAACTTCCCATCATCTGTTCTATTATTCCATCTAAGAAATCATATACTACTTCTAGAAAAAGTTGCAATTTTCCTGGAATAACTTCAAGCTTACTGGTTCCAATCTTAAATAGTAAAAACATAACTAAAATTAAAAACCAGGTTGTTACTACTGTAATAGTTACAGGTAGTCCGAATTGTCCATTTCCCATATCCATTGCTAGAGGCATTTTATGTAAAAACTCTGGCAAAGGTACGAAAAAGACTATTCTTGGTCCTTCTACTAGCGACGGTGTTACAAACTCAATGGAACCAATTCTTCTTATAATTCCACCTATAATTGCTATTATCGCTATTGGAAGGATTGTTTTTAGTTTCTTCATAGATTCTTATACCCTCCTTTCTTAATGTTATTTTAGGTGCTTATCCCTAAATCTTGAAAATTTATCAGAAAGAGTCATCAATAGAATATTGAACTTCACATTTAACAACCCCAATCCTGAACATATTATCATTGATATCCCCCAAACATAGGCTATCACCCCAAGGTATACTCCATATAGAAAATATCTTTGGAGGTATCCTAAAAAAGCTTTCTTTTTAGATGCATCTTTTGTTGCTACGATTCTTTTAACATCAATAGATAAGAGATAAAGTGCAAGTATCGACACAAGTGCCCCTGAGAACATACCAATATATACTTCTTTACTTTGCACAAGTATCCCATAAATTAATATTGCTACAGCTGATATCCCAGCTCTTTTGAACAATCTCTTTATGTCTTCCACCTAATCACCTTATTTTTTCATAATCAATTTGTAACAGCTGTAAAATCCACTTGCCACTCCTAATAGCACCAAGGCTATAAATAGAAGGGTACTTTTGAACCAGTATCGTTCTATAAGTTTGTATGCCCCAATACACACAAGGATATTCCCAACCATTACAATCCCTAAATGTCCCAGAAGTGAAAAGGCATGAAGTATATCTTTATTTAACCATTTGAAATATTTCAATCTGAATCACTTCCATCAACTACAATTTTATAATATAAAACCATATTAGTCAAACATAAAATTAAACCTAGCCCATATTTCATGGGGCTTCGTCACTGTTTTTTCAACAGATACATGTGTCTTTTCCCCGCTATTTTATCATTTATCAAAATTTTTATAAGGTTTAAGTTCGCCTTTTGCACAGAACTTTTTATCTCTTCCTCAGTAAAAATTTTTTTTGTGTAGGTCTCTGTAAGCTTGTCCCATGTACCTCTTGAGTTCTTTAAAAAGTATACAGCATCAATATAATCAATGCCATTTTCAATCTCATGCTCCCATATGCAAGTTAAATCTTTTCTATCATCTACAAAGACATCACTTGGGAACATTGTTTCCATAAACTCTCTATCTACAACATCAAAGATATATACTCCACCTGGATTTAATGATTTATATACATTTTCAAAGTGACTTGTAAGTTCATCTACTGTAAGTATGTGGTTTACAGTATCAAATAGAGATACCATAATATCATATGTCTTTCCAGTATCAAACTCTATCATATTACCAAGGAAAAGTGATACTTCTCTGTGTTTTAATTTTTTAAATGCTATCTTTAACATCTCTTCTGAAAGGTCCATTCCATCACATTTGTAATTTTTAGCCATTCTTAGAAGAAGTTCACCTGTTCCACACCCAATATCCAAAAGTGTTTTTCCATTGGGTTTTCCCTCAGCTATAAGTTCTTCTATCTGCTTTTCCCAAGCACCATAGTCTGAGTATTTCATAAACTTATCATAAAGTTTTGAAAAAATCTTATACATCTATTTTCTCCTTATACCTATGCTAGTTCTCTTTCTACAACCTCAGCAATTTCATGGGCAACTCTGTCTACCATTGCCTCATCATTACCTTCAACCATAACTCTCACTAATGGCTCAGTACCTGAGGTTCTTACGAGTACTCTACCAGAAGATTTCATTTCTTCCTCTTTTTTTGCTATGAATTCTGTAATGTTTTTATTTTGATTCCATAGATTTTTCTTTTTATTGTCCACTCTTACATTGATAAGTTGTTGTGGCCAATCTTTGATATCTCCTACCATTTCATCAAGATATTTCTTCTCATCTCTTAATGCTTCAACAAGTTTTAATGAAGTTAAAACTCCATCTCCAGTAGTTGCATATCTAAGCATGATAATATGTCCTGATTGTTCTCCACCTATTGCAGAATCTGTTTTAAGCATTTTTTCAAGAACATATCTGTCTCCAACATTTGCTCTTAATAGCTCAATTCCATTTTCTTTAAGGTAGTTTTCAAATCCCATATTACTCATTACAGTTGTAACTACTCTATTTCCAGTAAGTTCACCCTTTCTCTTCATATTCATAGCAAGTGTAGCTATAATCTTGTCACCATCAATAATATGACCTTTTCTATCTACAGCAATAAGTCTGTCAGCGTCACCATCATAAGCAAGTCCCAGGTCAGCTTCATAACCTATTACTACTTTAGATAAAATCTCAGGGTGTGTAGAACCACATTTTACATTGATATTAGTTCCATTAGGTGCATCATTTATAAGTACTACCTCTGCTCCTAAAGCTAAGAATACATCTTTAGCTATTCTATAAGCTGAACCATTTGCAGTATCCACTACTACTTTTATTCCATTAAAATCTCCACTTACTGTTGATAATAGATGATCTCTATATAGATAGTATTCATCTTCAGCATATCTGAATTTTCCAACTTTATCTCCAGGAATAGCATCTTTTAATATCTCTGGATTGTCCATTAATTCCTCTATTTCCATCTCTACTTCATCTGGAAGTTTATATCCATTTGATGCAAATACCTTAAGTCCATTATCCTTTGCTGGATTGTGTGATGCTGATATCATAATCCCTGCATCTGCCTCTTTAGCTTTTGTAAGATAAGCTACTGCTGGTGTTGATATTACTCCAACAAAGTCAACATCTACCCCCATTGATGTAAGTCCAGCAAGAAGTGCTGATCTTAACATATATCCTGAAATTCTTGTATCACAACCTAAAATTACTTTTATCTTCTTTTCATCTTCATTTTTCTTCTTTAAATAGTATCCAAGGGCATATCCTAATTTTAACGCCATATCTACTGTTAACTCTCTATTTGCTTCTCCTCTAATACCATCTGTTCCAAAATACTTTCTCATTTTATATTACTCCTTCTTAAGTTTAATTTTTCTGCTATAAACCCTGTTATTACCCCGGCTATAACTCCGATGAATAGGAATATCCACACAAATCCCATTATTGATTTTGAGTATATAGATACATTCCTGAACATCAGAAAATATACAACTATAAGCTGTATCAAATTATGCAAAAATGCTGATAACGAACTTATTGATATAAGTGACAGATAATTTCTGAATCTATATAAAAATATAGTAAACAGAGTCGTCAATGCCCCTGCTGTAAGGCTTATAATAAAACCAGGTGTAAACAGTGTTCCTAACATAAGTCCCTGAATAAATATTCTAAGGAGTACCAGCTCCATAGCAAATTTAGAATCGAACTTTTCAAGAGCAATGAGAACAGCTATATTGGAAAGTCCCAATTTCATCCATGGAAATGGTTTAGGAATAAAGTTTTCAGCAAGGGAAAGATAAAGTGCCACCAGTACCAACCCAGTCAGATACATCTCTCTTCTCTTTATATTCTTTTCCATTAAACCCTCAATACAGCCTTCATTCCCAATCTATCTTTATATTTTTCAAGGATTGGTTTTACCTCTACATTGATAAATTCTTCTGTTTGCTCTGGTGCAAATCCTATAAAGTTTTTAGGTGCTAAGATTTCAAGAAGTCTCTCTTTATCAAGGTTGAAATATTTGTCATCAAGAATTCTTTGGATAAGGTCGTTGTCTTTTCCCTCTACTTTTACAGCTTTTCCAGCTTCCATAGAATGTACTCTTATTCTTTCATGAAGAGCCTGTCTGTCTCCACCATTTTTTACACATTCCATAATTATATATTCAGTTGACATAAATGGAAGTTCTGCCATTATATGTTTTTCTATCATTTTTGGATATACTACTAATCCATCTAAAACGTTTTTCCAGATGATTAATATTGCATCAACTGCTAAGAATGCTTGTGGTAGCGAAAGTCTTTTATTTGCTGAGTCATCCAGAGTTCTTTCAAACCATTGAGTAGATGCTGTCATAGCAGTACTTTGTTGAAGTGCAATTACAAATTTTGCAAGAGATGATATTCTCTCACTTCTCATAGGATTTCTCTTATATGCCATTGCTGATGATCCTATTTGGCTCTTTTCAAATGGTTCTTCTACCTCTTTCATATGTTGAAGAAGTCTTAAGTCATTTGTAAATTTATGAGCTGACTGAGCTATATTTGCAAGTAAGTTCATAGCCTCAGAATCTATTTTTCTATCATAAGTTTGACCAGTTACCAGAAGTCTCTTGTCAAATCCCATTTTTTCAGTAATTTTTTCATCAAGAGCTTTTACCTTTTCAAAATCTCCATCAAATAACTCTTTAAAACTTGCCTGAGTTCCAGTAGTTCCTTTTACTCCTCTAAATCTTAAAGTCTTTTGTCTAAATTCAAGTTCTTCAAGGTCTAAAAGAAGACTTTGCATCCAAAGTGTGGCTCTTTTTCCTACTGTTGTAAGTTGTGCAGCTTGAAAGTGTGTAAATCCTAAAGTAGGAAGATCTTTATATTTCATTGCAAAATGTGACATCTCTGCAATAACATTTACAAGTTTAGTTTTGATGATCTCAAAACCATCTCTTATTTGAATAAGGTCAGTATTGTCTCCTACATAAGCACTTGTTGCTCCTAAGTGAATTATAGGCATTGCAGATGGTGCCTGTGTTCCAAATGTATGTACATGTGCCATTACGTCATGTCTAAATTCTGCTTCTTTTTTTGCAGCAAGTTCGTAGTCAATATTATAAATATTTTCCTTCATCTCTTTTATCTGTTCATCAGTTATTTTAAGTCCTAATTCTTTTTCAGACTCTGCAAGTGCAAGCCATAGTTTTCTCCAAGTAGAAAATTTCTTATCTGGTGAAAAGTTCTCCAGCATTTCCTTAGAACTGTATCTTTCTGCCAAGGGATTTGAATAAATATTTTTTTCCATCTCTACCATCCTTTATCTCTTTAATTATTTTAATATTTTATGTTAATTTCTTTTGTAACTTTAATCTTTTAGACTTTTTATCATTATAATTGCAGCTTCTCCTGTATCCTCATAGTAATGTTTTCTCATTCCTATCTTCTCAAAACCTTTTTTCAGATAGAAGGATATTGCTGTGTCGTTATTCTCTCTCACTTCAAGGAAAATATCCTTTCCCATTTTTCCCATCTCATCTATAAGTATTCCTCCCAAACCTTTTTTTCTATGTTCAGGAAGTGTTCCAATCTTCATTATTTCAAGAGATTCACTATTATCAAAAACTATCACATATGAAAGAATCTCTCCATCCTCTTCTAAAGATATAATGCTGTATAACTCTTTAGCTTCAACTATTCCCAACAGTTGAATTTTTGAGTAATAACTTTTAGGAAAGCATCTTATCTCAAGTGATTCAAGAGTATCTATATCCATTTCATGATTTATTTTATACATAATTTCTCCCTATTTCAAAAGTGATATTCTGTTAAGTGGCCAGAATCTTATAAGTCCTTTTCCTTTTATTCTGCTTTCCTTAACAAATCCCCACATTCTTGAATCAAGACTGTTATTAGTATTATCTCCAAGTGCAAGATAGTAGTCCTCATCAAGTGTTAAAGTAACCTTCTCACCGTTTAAAAGCTCTTTTACGTACTTTTTATCATGTATGATATCCAATACCATACCTGTAGGTACACCATTTACTTTAAACTGTAAATCAGGAAGTATCTCATCTACTGCTCCAGGATTTTTAACCAGGAATTTTTGAACTTTATCTATATCATAGTTCTTAGCTCTCATTGCCTCTTTATAATCACTTCCAGGTATTACCTCTAGAGTATCTCCCTTTTTAGGTATAATCCAATAATCAGCAGCTCCTAGAGCTCCTAAAGGAGTGTATTCTCTCTCATCTATTCTTTTATCATTTACGTATAAGTGATTATTTTTAATCTCAACTTTTTCTCCAGGTAATCCCATCAGTCTTTTTGTAAATAGTACCTTGTTCTGTATAGGTTCTTTAAAAACTATAATATCCTCTCTTTGAGGTTTTGAAAATTTATAAATAACCATATTACCAAAAAGTCTATCTTTTGGCTCAATAGTTGGAATCATAGAACCTGTAGGCACAACAAAATTCCCCAGATAAACATGCTGAATAATAAGTACTAAAATTACAGCACTACCTAGAGATTCTAAAAAAGCTATAGATTTCTTTATAAATGTACCAAAGGGAACTCCATCAAAACCAAGTCTTTCAATAAGCCTGTCAGCAAAGGCATCCCTTCGAATTTTTATCCATTCCCCAATGCTTTTTTCTTTAACAAATAAGATAATAAATAAAGCTGTTACTATTAAGTAAAAAATTCCGTTTAAAATAATTTTATTTCTGTCCATCTTTTACACTCCATAACTTTTGTAATTATGAATATTTTACCATAATTTTACATAAATTACATTAAAAACTTCTTTTTACACAAGGGGTCAATAAAAATTAAAATTTAATTTTTCCTATATAAGAATACTTGAATACTTTTCATTCTCCACTTTTTTAAAAAAAGGACTGCTTAAATTTACAAAAGCAGTCCTTTATATCAGATTTTTAATACAGTCTATCTATTTAGTTTTTCAAAAGCTGACATATACACTTTCATAGCTACTTTCATATCATCTAAAATAATATATTCATTAGGCTGGTGCTCAGTCTTAGCTCTTCCTGGTAAAACACAACCAAAAGCTACACAGTTATTTATTGCTCTTGCATATGTTGCTCCTCCACTTGCTATAGGAGTTGATGTCATATCTCCAGTTACATCCTGATATGCAGACATTAAAGTTGTAATAAGTTCTGAATCAAGAGGTACATATATAGATTTTAAGAAATCATATTTTCTATAAATAAGTCCATACTCCTTAGCTTTTTTAGTAAGAGTATCTACAATTTCATCAACATTTGCAGTAACTGGAATTCTCATATCTATTGACAGGATTTCCTGGTCCTTATTAAATTCAATTTTACCAAGGTTGAATTTCAATTCTCCTGAATGTTCATCTTTAACATCTCCAAATATCGGCTCTGCAAATTTATGTCCTATAAGATTTTCTACTACAAATTTTCCAGCTTTACTGTGTCTTCCCATAGTCTCAAGTGCATGAAGATATCTATTGATTGCATTTATTCCCTCTTCTTCTACCTGAGCATGGACACTTTTACCTAATACTTCTATTTTTCCATCTTTTATCTTATACTCATATTTTAACTCTTTTAATGTTTTTAAAAGCTCTTCATTATATAGAACAGTTATTCCTGATGGTACAGAGTTAAATGCATCTCCACCTTTAAACTCCATTCCACTCTCATTTTTTCCAACTAACTGGCATTGTAATAACCCTTTTTCTGAATATATAAGTGGGAATTTTGAATCTGGAGTAAATCCTATAGTAGGCATCTCTTCTTTTGCTACATATTTAGGCATATCTCTCCAAAGGTTTTCTTCATCTGTTCCAAATATAAATCTCACTCTGCTCTTTAACTTAAAACCACAATCTAATAAACTCTTAAGAGCATATATTGCTGCAAGAGTAGGTCCCTTGTCATCCTGTGATCCTCTTCCATAATATTTACCATCTTTTATAACTGGTTTAAATGGATCACTATTCCACATAGCAAGATCTCCAGGAGGCACTACATCAAGATGTCCTAACACACCTATAAGTTTTGCTCCCTCTCCAATTTCTGCATATCCGTAATATCCCTCAGGATCTATATAAGTTCTAAATCCAAGTTCTTTACATATTTCAAGCATCTCTTCTAAGGCTTTTTGTATAGGTTCTCCAAATGGAAATCTGCTTCCATCCTCCTGTAAAAAGCTTGGCACTGATATCAATCTATCTAAATTTTTTAAATATTCAGGAAAATTCTTTTCCAATTGATCATAATATTTCTCTACGCTCATTTCTCCTCCATTTATTTATGAGTTTTTATATCTATTATTTTAACTTATTACTTTTACTTTATCAAGGAAAAGAAAAAGGAGATGGTATTTTCCATCTCCTCGCTCTATTATTTTCTGATTTCTTTGATTCTTGCTTTCTTTCCTGAAAGTCCTCTTAAGTAGTAAAGTTTTGATCTTCTTACTTTTCCAACTTTTAATACTACTATTTTGTCAATTCTTGGAGAGTTAACAGGTATAATTCTTTCTACTCCTACACCTGCGCTTATTTTTCTAATTGTGAAAGTTTTAGCGATTCCTCCACCATTTACTCTGATTACTACCCCTTCAAATACTTGAACTCTTTCTTTGTTTCCTTCTACAACTTTGTAGTGAACTGCAAGAGTATCTCCAGCTTTAAATTGAGGGATATCTGTTCTTAAGTAGTCTTTTTCTACTAATTGAATTAATTTTTCTTTCATTCTTACTCCTCCTACGGATATTCATTTAATTATTTTTTTTGCTATTAAAGCGGAATATCGATTTAACTGTAGTAGTATAACATAATATTCAGCTTATGTCAAGCTATTAACATTTCCAAAAAATA
>NZ_JADRHM010000008.1 GCF_018205345.1 Fusobacterium sp. DD2 | reverse complement strand
AATTAGGAGGTAATAACATGAGAGTTATTTACACAAAAGAAACAATTTCAAAAGCAGATCATGTAATCAATTTATCCGAAGAAGACTTTTTTAAGGTGTATCCAAACGGAGATAATTTTCACGACAGACCAGAACTAAATGATGAGAATCATATCGTTATGGTAGACCAGGATAGAGTTTTAGAATATCCAACGTATGACAAAGTAGAAGATACAATCAGGGAAATGACAAGAGAAGAAAAAATAGTATTGCTAAATCAAACAGATTTACTTGCTGATGGAGAGGTAGTTACTGACGGAACAATAAAAACAGTTGAATGTTCTGAGGACTTCGTACAAGCTAAGTGGAATAAAGAAAAAGCTTGCTGGGAAGAAGGAGCTAATAAAGAAAGTCTTATGATAGACAGAAAAAACAAAATTCTTGAGTATGCAAAATACAAGAAAGAAATCGAGGAGCTGAAAGAGTTCTCAGACGAATTTGAAAGTGATGAGACAATAGTTTTATTGCAGTCAAAGATGGAAGCCTTAAAGGAGGAAATAAACGCGTTACTGACTAAAATTAAAAAAATTAAGTAGTTAGGAGGTGAATAGTATGAAAGCATTGGTAATTGGTCACAATGAGTTGAGCAAAGGGGCGTATTCAACAGTGCTTCGTCAATATGAATATGATTACTACACTGATATAGCTAATATGATTAGCCAGCTGGACAATTCAATTGATATTTATATAAGGAAACCGGCCGGAGGATATACCAGGGAAATGACTCCAGTTGTAAATTCAATTAATAAGCACAAGTATGATTTTGTTCTGGAGCTCCACTTCAATAATGTGGCTGATAAAAAAGTGAATGGCGCTTTATGTTTAGCACATCATGGAAGTGCTGGAGGTCAAAAAGTTGCTACTGAATTTTTAGAAAAACTGTGTGATGAATATGGTTTAAGAAATAAGGGCATTATAAAAATTAAAGATAGCAACGAAAGAGGAGGATTCGGGATTTGTAAGACCTGTTGCCCTTATGTTTTAATTGAACCGTTTTTTGGTAATAATCAGGAAGCGGAAAAATTCAAGAATAAGGAAAGGTTTGCAAAATTTATAGTTGATTTTATTAGGGAGGCAGATTAGCATGACTGAGAAAGTATTTTATGGCGTTATAATTGCATGTATTGTGGCAGTAGTGGCATTAATTGTATTGATGTATGTGTATAGAAGACAGGGGAAAATAGCCAAAGAACAGAAGATTAAAGCACTTCTTATGCGTATTGGCTACTATTCTGTGTCACTTGTAGAAGCAATTTATCGTGATGGTAATGGTAAGAAAAAACTTGATGAAGCTACTAAAATTGTAAGAAGTAAACTTCCAGCAGGAGCATCGGATCTGATCAGCGATGAAATGATACACAAATATTTGGAAAGTGCCCTAGCCGATTTACAAGTAGTATTTAAAGGGAAAAAGGCTGATGAGATTAGTATGTTGAATAAAATAATTGACGTAGGATCTTCATCTCCTGATGCAAAAGCTGCAATAGAATTAGCTAAAAATATGAGGGACTCAAAAGGCTATATAGAAGGGTATGCGGAAGGACGTACTAATTTTCATGGCCAATCTGAAGCAGCTGTCGGTATAAGAGGCGGAGTAAAGCTATAAATCAAAGGAGGCAGCCGTGGATGAACTTAATCAAATTATAGAACTTGGAAAAGAAATAGGGAAAATAATATTTAACGTATTCAATTTAGTACTTGGAGGTATTCTAACATTAATTTTTTATGTTACGGGAGGCCGTGATGAGCTTGTAGCAACACTGGCGATAGTCATGCTAACGGATTATATATCCGGAATAATAAAGAGTGTTATAACAGAAAAGACGAACTCCCGTGTAGGTATCAAGGGAGCCCTAAAAAAGGTAATGATGGTGTTGGTGCTTACTGCAGTATGGAAAGCTGATGAAGTGTTGAGGGGTCCAATCCAATTCAAGAATATAATTACTTGTATTTTTATAGGGAATGAGGTTATAAGTATTATAGAAAATGCAATAATAGCAGGTATACCAATTCCAGAATGTTTTAGGAGACAACTGGAAAAGAGATTTGAACAGATAAGAGATAAGAAGGAAGATAAAAAATAGTTCATATGAATAAGAGAAAAGGGCGTGTATTCTCCAGCTTCTGTATTTTTTCTTTTGATATTATTATTATTTGGTCGTCTAGTTTATAGACGTTTACTTCTCTAGAATCTTCTGTTACTCCTAAGTCATTAATCCATGGCGTTGGTAAGTTGATTCTATAGCTTACTGCACCTTTACCATTCTTACTGAACATTATTCTAAGGGTTCTTTTCTCCATTTTACTCCTCCTATTTGACTATTGATATGTATCTTGGGTAGTTGTATCCCTGTGTTTCCACTACTACTTTATGTGCTCCATCAGTTACAGATACAGCTGTGTATGCGTTAAAATCTTCTATATATTCACATGAATCTTTAAGAAAATCGTATTCAGCAAATAAGTTATCAGTGAAGTGATTAAATTGAGCTTTTGTAAGTTTTATATTTTTAGTTATTATTACTTGTCTTGATTCTCCATATTTTTTTATATCTTTCTTTGCACTTTCCAAATTTCCTCTTTTGCAGATAAATCTTAATGTTTTTAATTCCATATATCTCACTCCCTTTTTATCGCACCGATAAAGTCAAATAAAATTATAAATTTTTTAAGATAAATTGGCGCTTATATGCTCCGTATATATGCTGTCGTAAGACTACCGTAAGATTACCATTTGCATTAGACCCCAGTAAATTCAAGCATTTGAGGAGCGCCAAAATCTTTCCCCAAGATGTTTTATATAGTAGAAAAAGCCGATAACTAAGTTACCGGCTTTTTTAATTTTTTGTTATAAAAATATTGAAAATAAAATTGACTATTTCAAGTTTAGACAGGATAATAGTGGTAGTATGATATAATCTAATATAAATATTATCTATATTAAATGGGAGAATGATATGAAAGAATTAAAAAGTTATGAAGAGTTAAAAGCAGTTCTTGAAAAAGAAAAAAGAGTAGTTATTTTTATAACTAACGATTTTTGCAGTGTATGTCATGCAGATCTGCCCAGAGTAGATGCAGTGGCTAAAAAAAAGAATATTCCTGCCTATCATGTAAATGTTACTAATATGCCTATGGTAGCTGGACAGTTTAGCCTATTTAGTGTTCCAGCAGTACTTTTATTCTTTAAAGAGAAAGAGTATCATAGACAGGTACATTTTATAGATTTTAAAGAGTTGGAATATAGAATAGAACAGCTTCAATCTGAAGTGGAAGAATAGTTAATAAAAAAAGCTCCTGAAAATTTTCAGGAGCTTTAATTCTATTAATCTTTAATATAAGAATAGATTGTTCTAAATACCTGTCCAGTAGGCCCTTTTTCATAGTAAGGGTTTCCACTGTTGTGAGAAAATACTGTTCCAGCTATATCCAGGTGAATCCATCTTTTTCCTTCAACAAACTCTTCTAAGAATTTCGCTGCATTTACAGAACCACCAAATCTTGAACCGGTATTTTGAAGATCTGCAATATCAGATTTAAGATATCTTTTAAATGAGTCAAACATAGGCATTTGCCAGAAAAATTCATTCCAGTTTTCACTAGCTTTAATAAGTTTTTTGGCAGCTTTATCATCATTTGAAAAGACTCCAGTTACATCCTCTCCAAGTGCCACCATAATTGCACCAGTAAGAGTAGCAGCATCTATTACTTCATCTACTTTTTCATTTCTAATAATATATGTAAGAGCATCAATCAGAGTAAGTCTTCCTTCAGCATCAGTATTTGTAACTTCCACTGTTTTACCATTCATTGTATTTACAATATCTCCAGGTCTATAGGCATTTGGACCTATTGAGTTTTCACATGCAGCAACTACACACACTACATTTTTCTTAAGTTTCATCTTAGCAACAGAGCACATTGCTCCTATCATAGTAGCAGCTCCACCCATATCTTCTTTCATTCCAAGCATACTTGCTGTTGGTTTAAGTGAAAGTCCTCCAGTATCATAAGTAAGTCCTTTTCCTACAAGACCATATTTATATTCATGTTTTTCATCTCCGAAGTATCTCATAACAATTACATAAGGTCTGTGATGAGCAGCTCTGGCAACAGAAAGATATGAGTGCATTCCAAGATCATAAGCGTTGTGTTCATCTAAAATTTCAACTTCAAATCCAAACTCTTTACCTAATTCCTGAGCTTTCATAGCAAGAGCATGAGGAGTCATAACTTCTGACTGCTCATTTATCAAGTCTTTTACTATATTTGATATTTTAGCAAGCTCATACCCTTCTAGAAGTTTTGGAACTCTTTTTTCAGTAAGATATTCAACCTGTAAAAATTTATCCTTTTTCTTAGAAAGATATTTATCAAATTTGTAGTTTATATGTTCTACTACTTCAGCTATTACCCCAGGGTTATCAAATTCTGGGTCTTCAAAAGCTACAAGAACCTTACCAGTTATATTTTTAAGAGTATCATAGATATGCTCTCTTAAATTTTTAGCATCAAGTTTTTTAGGATCTCCAAGCCAAGATATAATAAGGTTAATAACAGAGTCCCCATCAACTAAGTTAAGTTCAACCTTTTTACTCTCTTCTGGCAGGAATTCCTCCTTAGATATTAAAGTTTTTATATTTTTTTGACTCTCTTTACTGAAATAATCTGGAAGAACTAATTTGGTAGAATCAGTAAAAATAACAATTTTATCATATTGACCATCAATTTTCTTTACACATTTAAAATTCATATAAACCCTCCTTTAATTATTCTATATAGAAAAATTTTAACATCATTCCAAATTTACTTCAATTATAAAGTTGATTTTTTCAGTATATGTTTATTAATTCCTATTTTTTCGAAAGAAATTTTACCAAAAATTCATTTTTTTCTCTTACAAAAAGTTTTCCAGGTGCTTTTTCAGCAGTATAAACTACCACTATCAATCCATCTCTTTCGTTAGTACAATCAATAGCTTCTTTTACAACCTGATATTGATTTCCATTTTTCTTATTTATCCATAAAGAATTTTCTTTTATTTCCATTTCCATATTTTTCCTCCATTAATCATATAATTTTTTGTTGTAGTAAGAGTGAGCAGTATATAGTGCAGCCATTGGATTATGTCCTAATACTCTGTCTTTAACAGCAAAAACTGTAACAGGTGCTTTAGAATATTTAATAAATAGAGAATCATGGCCAACACAAAGACCTAAAATAATATTCAGGTCAGTATTTTTATCATTTAAAAGTTTTGCCTGTCCTATTGGATTACACATTCCTTCAAATTCACAATATGGACGAACCTGTTCATCTCTTGAAATATTGATTTCAGCTTTTGGAATAGCACCATTTTTACAGATAATTGATTCAATTTCAAAGCCATGGTGACGTAAGATATCAGCAAATATTTTAGCCTCTTTTATCAAACCAACACAGAAAGCAAGTCCTATTTTTTTATATTCACATTTTTTAGCAAATAGTATAATTTCCTGTATTCTTGTTAGTTGACAGTAACCTTCAGCTTCAACAAGAGCAGAGTTATGTGCTATTTTCATATCTTCTGGATCATGGTAAAGTTCTTTTATATTTTCTATTTTTTCAGTTTCTCTACACGGACAGTTTGATGGTAAGTTATCAAGGTCCCCTTTTTTACAAGATATTTTGGTACAAGAATCGCAAGTATACATATTTTTCCTCCCATTAAAATATATTATTCTACTTCCTATATTATATAATATTTAGCAAAAAAAATCTAAAATAAAAGGTGTAAGAACTTGATAAAACCTCTTAAAACATATATAATATATAAACACTAAAAGGAAAAAACTATATTTAAATTAAGGAGAGAGAACACAATGTTAAATTTAATGACAGCAGATTTTATTGCAAAATTAGCTAACTATTTACCTGGAATAATTGGTAGAATAATAGCAGTGATAGTTGTACTTATTATCTGGCCAAAATTATCAAAGCTTATTTTGCACACATACAAATCAATTTTAAAGAAGAAGAATGTGGATCCACTTTTAGAAAGTTTCACAACTTCAATTGTTACAACATTACTATATATAGTATTGTTTTTTATCATAATAGGAATAGCAGGAATTAAAGCTACATCTTTAATTACAGTATTAGGTACTGCAGGTTTAGCTGTTGGTTTAGCACTTCAAGGAAGTTTGTCTAATCTGGCAGGAGGGGTATTAATCCTTTTCTTCAAACCATTTGTTAAAGATGAGTATATTGTAAGTGGAAGTGTAGAGGGAACTGTTGATAAGATTCAGATTCTATATACAACACTTGTAACACCTGACAATAGAATGGTAGTAGTACCAAACAGTCAGCTTGCTAATAACTCTATTATTAACGTATCTAGAAATCCAACAAGAAGACTGGACCTTATGTTTTCAGTATCTTATGATACACCAATAGATAAAGTTAAGAAATTATTAAATGAAATTGCATCAAATCATCCAGCAGTTATAAAAGAGAAACCATTTAATATAAGATTAAGTGTTCAGAATGCAAGTTCACTTGATTTCATATTCAGAGTTTGGGTTAAAAAGGAAGATTACTGGACTACAAAATTTGATTTTATGGAAATCGTAAAAGAAGAGTTCGATAAGAACAACATTGAAATTCCATATCAAAAAATTGACATATATTCTAAATAATTGACAGTTAGAAAAAATTACTATACTCTTTTTTCAAATTTTGTGATATAATATTTCAAATAAAAATTAATCTGTAGGAAAAATTTCGTTTAGAAATTTTATTGTATAATATGTATTTTTAAAAGGAGTGACAAATGAACGGAAAAATTTTAAAAGAAGCTATTACATTTGATGATGTACTTCTAGTTCCAGCAAAATCAGACGTTTTACCTAATCAAGTAAGCCTAAAAACAAGACTTACAAAAGATATTACTTTAAACATACCTATTGTCAGTGCTGCTATGGACACTGTAACAGAATCTGATCTAGCTATTGCACTTGCTAGACAAGGTGGTATAGGATTTATACATAAGAATATGAGTATTGAAGATCAGGCTGCGGAAGTTGACAGAGTAAAGAGAATTGAAAGTGGAATGATTAGAAATCCAGTTACTCTAACAGCAGATTGTACTGTTGGTTATGCAGAAAGTTTAATGAGAAGATATAAAATATCAGGACTTCCAGTAATTGAAGAAGATGGAAAATTAATTGGTATTGTAACAAACAGAGATATTAAATATCATAAAGATATGGAACAATTGGTTGGAGAGATAATGACTAAAGAAAATCTTATCACTGCTCCAGTTGGAACTACTTTAGAAGATGCAAAAGAAATATTACTTGCAAATAGAATTGAAAAACTACCTATAGCTGATGAAAATGGATATTTAAAAGGATTAATTACAATAAAAGATATAGATAACTTAGCAGAATATCCAAATGCATGTAAAGATGCTCATGGAACTCTAAGAGTAGGAGCTGCAGTAGGAATTGGACCAGATACTTTACAAAGAGTAGATGCTCTAGTAAAAGCTGGTGTAGATATTATAACTGTTGACTCAGCTCACGGACATTCAGCAGGAGTTATAAAAGTAATAAAAGAGATAAGAGCTGCTTATCCAGATTTAAACCTTGTTGGAGGAAATATAGTAACTGCAGAAGCTGCACTTGATTTAATCGATGCAGGAGTAGACGCAGTAAAAGTAGGAATTGGACCTGGTTCAATCTGTACAACAAGAGTTGTAGCAGGAGTTGGAGTACCTCAACTTACTGCTGTAAATGATGTATATCAAGTATGTAAAGATAAAGGTATAGGAGTAATTGCTGATGGTGGTATCAAACTATCAGGAGATATAGTAAAAGCTCTAGCAGCAGGAGGAGACTGTGTAATGCTTGGAGGACTTCTTGCAGGAACTAAAGAAGCTCCAGGAGAAGAGATTATACTTGAAGGAAAAAGATTCAAACTTTATGTGGGAATGGGATCAATTGCTGCAATGAAGAGAGGATCTAAAGATAGATACTTCCAAAATGATGCTCAAAAACTTGTTCCAGAAGGAATAGAAGGACGTATCTCTTATAAAGGAAGTTTAAAAGATGTTGTATTCCAACTTTGCGGAGGAATAAGAGCAGGTATGGGATATTGTGGAACACCTACAATTGAGGATTTAAAAGTTAATGGTAAGTTCATAAAGATAACAGGTGCAGGATTAAGAGAAAGCCATCCTCATGATATAACTATTACAAAGGAAGCACCTAACTACTCTAAATAATAAAATTATATTATAAATTGTTTGTTTAGTCTTTCTAATCTGATATTTCGGAGAGGAAAGACTAAACTTTTATTAAGGGGGATAACAGTGAAAAAATTAGCAATATTATTATTGGCTATTGCTAGTTGTTCTTTAGTATATGGAGAGGAATTTAAAGAGGTAGCTCCATTAGAAGAAAGAATAATGATCAATGCACAGATTAAACCAAATGCAGTAAAAAAAGTTGAGCCAAAACCTCTTATGAATAGTGCTGCAAAAATAGAAAACAAACAGGTAATTGGAAGTAGTGAAAATATAGCAAAAAAAGCAGAAGAGAAGACTACTGTTATGACAAAGGATAAAATAGATGGAAGGGTAATTGACCTTGCTCAAAAAAGAGTTATAGGAGGAGTGGTTTATGCAAATGATGAAACAACTCCATACACAGGGACTTTTGCACTTTTCCTTGGAGATTTTATAGAATACGCTGAAACTTTTGTAAATGGTGTATTAGATGGACCAAAAACATGGTATTCTCAAAATGGAAATATTGTTCTTCAGGAGTATTATAAAAATAATAAGATTGAAGGAGAACAAAAGGCTTACTATGAAAATGGAGCTATAAAGTCCATAGTTGAGTATAAAAATAGTAAAGTTATGGGAATAACTGCCTATGGAAAAGATGGAAAAATACTTCATCATGATGATTTTAAAGATGGTAATGGAAAATGGAAATATTACTGGGAAAATGGTCATGTTCTTGAAGAGGGACAGTATAAAAACTGGGTAAAAGATGGAGTATGGAAAAAATATAGAGAAAATGGAGAACTTGATACTGTAATTGAGTATAAAAATGGAAGACCAGTGGAAGAAAGTTGGAACTAATAGATGATTAAAAAGGGAAAGTTTTAAAAATATATGGTATAATATCATGGAATTAAATGATAGGAGAATTAGATGGATATAAGAACCATAGAAAAAAGCAAAAAAACAGGTTATATGTTTTACATAACATATGATGGAACTAAGTTTCAGGCTTTTGATGAAATGAAAGATAAAACTACTGTAAAAGGGACTTTTAGAAACATAATGGAGGAGCTTGGATTCTCATGGGCAAAGGGAATACAACAGGCAGGGCGTACAGATGCTAAGGTAAGTGCCAATGAAAACATCCTTTATGTGAGCAGTAATTTTATGGGAAATATAGAGAAGATAAAAGATAGATTTAATGAAAATTCTGCAAATATGAAGATTACCATGGTGAAAAAAACTTTTCCAAATCTTGCATTTCCAGAGCTTATTGCAGGTAGAGAATATATTTATAGATACCCTCAGAAAAAGATAAAAAGAACCGAGGAAGAGATTGTAAAAATCTGTGAAGATCTAAGTGGAAAATATGATGTAAGTGAGTTTACAGATAAAAAAGGCTTAGAGCTTAAGGAGCATATAAGAGAGGTAGAGATAAGTTATAAAAATGGGAAACTTTTCTTTGCTGGAGATTCTTTTATGCCAAAACAGGTAAGAATAATGTCAGGATATATACTTACAGGAGAAAAGGTACCTCTTGAGGGAAAATACCTTACTCTTAATAAGATAAAACTTTCAACTGAACTTCAAAATATGATATTTGAAGATATGGATAGTGTTGATATTCAAGGTGTTGAAAGAGTGGAAAAAACTTCAGATGGTGCTCTTTATATATTTTATGTAGAAAAGAGTAAAAAAGGGGAAGTTATTGGAAAAAACGGTAAGAATATAAAGGCACTAAAGAAAATATATGGAAATATAGTAGTGAGAGAGTTATGATTGTAGCCAGGATTAAACAGGGATTACGTTTTATTTTTGGAAGATATAAAAAAGAGAATGATAAAGAAGTAAGAAAGATATTGTCAGCCAGTGAGTTTGAGATATTTCAGAAGATGAGTGAATATGAAAAAATTCACTCTTTTAGATTATACAAAATGGTATGTAGTGATGATATTTTAGGTGGTAAGGATATCTATAAAAAGCTTGCCTTGCTTCATGATTGTGGAAAAGAGTCTCCAGGGTTGATTAGAAGAATGAAAAAAGTCCTGATTGGAGATAAAACTTTAGAAGACCACAGTTATAAATCATATGAAAAACTTAAAGATGTAAATTTGGAAGTTGCCAAACTTGCTAAAATTCATCATACCAAAACAGATGATATATTAATGGAAAGATTTCAAAATCTTGATGATAAATAGTTTAAATAGAAAGAGGAGAATATGAGAGTAAATTTAGATAAATATTTGCTAAAGGTTGAAAAACCTGCACAATACCTGGGAAATGAGATAAACAGTATACACAAAGATGAGTATAAAGCTAGAATGTGTCTTTTCTTCCCTGATATATATGAAGTTGGAATGTCAAATCTTGGAATCAAACTTCTATACAGCTTATTAAATAGAGTGGAAGGATTTTCTTTAGAGAGAGGATTTGCACCAATGGAAGATATGGAACAGATAATGAGAGAAAATAACATCCCTATGTTTTCACTTGAAAGCAAAATTCCGTTAAAAGAATTTGATGTAGTAGGATTTTCACTTTCTTATGAGATGTGCTATCCTAATGTTTTAAATGCTTTAGATCTTGCAGGAATACCAGTGAGAAGTGAAGATAGAGGAGAGGATGACCCTCTTATTATGGCTGGAGGAACTTGTATGGTAAATCCAGTGCCAATGGAAAAATTCCTTGACTATATTGTAATAGGAGATGGAGAAGAGGTAATGGTAGATATTGCCAAAGCCTTAATTGAAAATAGAGATAAGAGCAGAAAAGAAAAACTTGCTATAATTGGAGAATTTGATGGTGTATATGTGCCTTCAATTCACAAAGGAAAGAAAAAAATAAAAAGAGCTATTGTAGCTGATCTTAATAAAACAGAATACTATGCAGACCAGCTTGTACCATATATAAGTATAGTTCATGATAGAGCAACTGTTGAGATCCAAAGAGGATGCTCAAGAGGATGTAGATTCTGTCAGGCAGGAATAGTATATAGACCTGTAAGAGAAAGAAGTCTGGAAAAGAACCTTGAACTTATTTCGAAGATGATAAAAAATACAGGATATGAAGAGATATCTCTATCATCTCTATCAAGTAGTGACTATAGTGAGATAGATGACCTTATCAAAGGTGTAAAAAGCAATGTAAAACATAGAAATCTAGGTATTTCACTTCCATCTCTTAGAATGAATACACACTCTGTAGAGGTAGCTGAAGATATAAGTGGTGGAAAAAGAACTGGATTTACATTTGCTCCAGAAGCAGGTTCTCAAAGACTTAGAGATGTAATAAACAAAGGAGTAAATGAAAGTGATGTCCTTGAAACTGCAGAAGCAGCAGTAAGAGGAGGATGGGAAACACTTAAATTCTACTTTATGATAGGACTTCCATTTGAAACAGATGAAGATGTAAGAGGTATATATGAACTTGCTAAAAAAGTAGTGGATATATGCAGACCTATAAACAAAAGACTTAATGTAAATGTAAGTGTATCTAACTTCGTTCCAAAACCTCATACTCCATTCCAATGGGCTGAGCAGATGGATTTTGAAGAGATGAAGAGAAAACATGCAATGTTAAGAGAACTTTTCCACAAACAGAAGAGCTTAAATCTTAAAATACATGATACTAAAAAATCTTATCTTGAAGGATGTATCTCAAGAGGAGATGAAAAAACAGGAGATTTAATCGAACTTGCTTGGAAAAAAGGAGCAAAATTAGATGACTATAAAGATAACTTCCATATTTGGAAACATGCTATGGAAGAGTTGGGAATAGAGGAAAATCAATATCTGAAAGCAAGGGATATAGATAGTGAACTTCCATGGGATATTGTAGATATCGGTGTGGATAAAGAGTTCCTGAAAAAAGAACTTAAAAAAGCAGAACTTGCTACCTTAACACCACAATGTAGAGAAGCGTGTTCAGCATGTGGAATGAGAAAAAGATTCCCAAATTGTATGGTAATATCAAAAGAAAATTAGGAGGAAAAAAGATGGTAAACTTAGGAAATGACTGGGATGAGGTACTTAAAGATGAATTTTCAAAGGATTATTATAAAAAACTTAGAAAATTATTAGTGGAAGAGTATAAAACTCAAGTCATTTTTCCCAAGATGGAGAATATTTTTTCAGCTTTGAAATTAACTGGATATAAAGATACAAAGGTGTTGATACTTGGTCAGGATCCATATCATGGACCTAATCAGGCACATGGGCTTGCTTTTTCAGTAAGTCCTGAGGTGAGAACTCCACCTTCACTTTTAAATATGTATAAAGAGATAAGAGATGAGTATGGTTATCCTATACCTAATAATGGATATCTTATCCCTTGGGCAAAACAGGGAGTACTTCTTTTAAATACTTCACTTACTGTTAGACAGGGACAACCAAACTCACATTCTAAAATAGGTTGGGAAGTTTTTACAGATAATATTATAAAACATTTAAATGATAGAGAAGATCCTGTAATATTTGTATTATGGGGAAATAATGCACGAAAGAAAAAGAGCTTCATTACCAATAAACAGCATTTTATTTTAGAAGCTCCACATCCAAGTCCACTATCAGCAAGCAGAGGATTTTTTGGTTGTGGTCACTTCAAAAAGATAAATCAAATATTAGCGTCAATTGGGAAATCAGAAATAAACTGGCAGATTTCAGACCTTTAGTAGAAAAAATGTTATATTATTGGACACATAGAAGACACAGGAGTTAAATATAATGTATATATATTATAATGTCTGGAGGCTATATATGAAATATTTAGGTGTGCTCATGCTATGTATTTCTCTTTTGGCACTAAAAATTTATAGTAAAGATAAGGAAGAAGGGGCAAAGCACGTAGAAACATTGATTGTACAAAATATGCAAGATGATGATATTAGCGACATACGTGATGATTTACTAGAAAAATTTAACGACATAAAAACAGAATTAGCTCTTGTAAGAACCCAGATGCAGACTGAGATGAGAAAAGACACTCCTGACTGGGAAAAAATAAGACAGATGAACAACGAACAGTTCAGACTTCAGAATATGTTAGCTGAGAAGATGTCTGAGTATAAAGAGAGTGTAAAGACTCTACAGGGTGAAAACAAACTGGGTAAAAAGTAGCATTGAGGAGAAAGATATGAAAGATTTTTTATTTGGATTGGAACACGAAATTTTAAAAGAGGGAGAACCTCAAGAATATACTGGATTAGAGTATGATTCAAGAAAAATCAAGGAAGGAAACATTTTTGTTGCGTTAGAAGGAAGTGTCGTAGATGGACATAACTTCATTGGACAGGCAGTAAAAAATGGTGCTAAGTGCATTCTGGTTTCAAAAAAAATTGAGACTGAATTTCCAGTTACTTATATTTTAATTAAGGATTTAAGGAAAAAATTAGGGGTTATTGCGTCTAATTTTTATGATTGGCCTCAAAATAAGCTTAAAATAATTGGTATTACAGGAACTAACGGGAAAACTACTTCCACATATCTTTTGGAATCGATACTTGGAAGTAAAAATACCGCTAGAATAGGAACTGTAGAGTACAAAGTTGGAGATGAAATAATTGAAGCATCAAATACAACTCCAGAATCTTTGGATATAGTAAAAATATGTAAAAAGGCTGTGGAGAAAAATATTCCATATTTAGTTATGGAGGTAAGTTCTCATGCATTGGAGCTGGGTAGAGTTTCAATGCTTAAGTTTGATGCTGTTTCATTTACAAATCTTACTTTAGATCATTTAGATTATCATAAGACAATGGAAAACTACTTTCAAGCTAAAAGAAAGTTATTTACAATGCTTAAGCCTGGATGTGAGAAAAATTGTGTTGCTAATATCGATGATGCCTATGGTAAAAGACTTCATGATGAATTTGGAGGATACTCTTATTCAATGAAGGAAGAAGCAGACATTACTGGAAAGATTCTTGAATTCCATACTGATGGAGAATTAGTTGAAATCACTGCAAATGGTGAGACTTCAAAGATAAAACTTGCTATACTTGGTCGTTATAATTTCTATAACGTATTAGGTGTAATAGGAACAGCTCTTCAGCTTGGAATAAAAGAAGAAGATATATTAGATAGAATAAAAGATTTAAAAGGGGCTCCTGGAAGATTTGAACTTATCAATTGCAAACAGGATTTTATTGTTGTAGTTGACTATGCTCATACAGGAGATGCTCTTGAGAACATATTAAATAGTATAAATGAGTTGAAAATGGGAAGAGTTATCACAGTATTTGGCTGTGGTGGAGATAGAGACCCTAGAAAAAGACCTGTAATGGGAGAGATAGCTGTAAGACTAAGTGATATAGCTATACTTACTTCTGATAACCCTAGAACTGAAGATCCTCATAAAATAATAGAGGGAGTAAAAAAGGGAATGAAGGGTGACAACTATATAGTTGAAGAGGATAGAGAAAAAGCTATCATAAAGGCTATTGAACTTGCTCGTAAAAATGATATAATTTTAGTGGCAGGAAAAGGACATGAAACTTATCAGATCCTTGGAAGACATAAGATACATTTTGACGACAGAGAGTATATTAGACGTGAAATAGTCAGAAAAAGAAGTAGAGTATAAAGGGGGAAAATCGTGATAGACAAGGTAAAAGTTGTAAAAGTAGCCGATAAAGTCGAAATAGGTGGAAATAAAAGATTTGCTCTTATTGCTGGACCATGTGTAATTGAATCAGAAGAGATGGTAATGGAGATTGCTGGAAAGATAAAAGAGATTTGTGAAAGAGTTGGAGTTCAATACATTTTCAAAGCATCTTTTGATAAAGCAAATAGATCTTCAATTCACTCTTTTAGAGGACCTGGTCTTGAAAAAGGGCTTGAAATATTAAAAAAAGTAAAAGAAACATATAATATTCCTGTAATTACAGATGTCCATGAAGCATGGCAATGTAAAGAGGCAGCAAAAGTTGTAGATATACTTCAAATACCTGCATTTTTATGTAGACAGACAGATTTGCTTATAGCTGCAGCAGCTACAGGACTTCCAGTAAATATCAAAAAAGGACAATTTTTAGCTCCTTGGGATATGAAAAATGTAGTTACAAAAATGGAAGAAAGTAACAATACAAAAATTATGTTATGTGAAAGAGGAAGCACATTTGGATACAACAATATGGTTGTAGATATGAGATCATTTATGGAAATGAGAAAATTTGGATATCCAGTTGTATTTGATGTAACTCATGCAGTACAAAGACCTGGAGGACTTGGAACAGCTACTTCTGGGGATAGAGAGTATGTATTCCCTCTAATGAGAGCTGGACTTGCAATAGGTGTAGATGCAATATTTGCTGAAGTACACCCAAATCCAAATGAGGCTAAATCAGATGGACCAAATATGTTGTATCTTTCTGATCTTGAAGAGATACTTAAAGTAGCAGTAAAAATAGATGATCTTGTAAAAGGAAGATAGGGGCGGAATGTACATGGAATTTAATGAAGTGGATTACGCAAGAAGCGTATTTGATCAGGAAATAGAAGAACTTACAAAGGTGAGAGATCATCTTAACAGTTCAATAAGAGATGTTGCTAATCTCATCCTTAAGTCAAAAGGAAAAGTAGTAGTAACTGGAATTGGAAAATCTGGATTAATAGGTAAAAAGATAGCAGCAACACTTGCTTCTACTGGAACTCATGCAATCTTTATGAACTCTGCAGAGGGACTTCACGGAGATTTAGGTATGATATGTCCAGAAGATGTGGTTTTAGCTATATCAAACAGTGGGAACAGTGATGAGATAGTATCACTACTTCCATCAATTGAAAAAATAGGAGCTTCTGTTGTAGCAATGACAGGTAATAAGACTTCAAAATTAGGAAGAGCTGCTGACTATATTCTTGATATAGGAGTAACTAAAGAGGGATGTCCAATTAACCTTGCACCTATGTCATCTACTACAAGTACTCTTGTAATGGGAGATGCATTAGCTGCAATTTTAATTAAACGAAGAGATTTTAAACCTGAAAACTTCGCAGTATACCACCCAGGAGGAAGCCTTGGAAAAAGACTTCTTATGAAGGTTAAAGATATAATGAAAAAGGGAGAAGATTTGCCACTATGTGACAAAGAGAGTCCTATTAATGACGTAATAATGATAATGACTGAGAAAAGTCTTGGAGCAGTATGTGTTATGAATTCAGATATCATGGTAGGTATAATAACTGAAGGAGATATCAGAAGAGCACTTGCGAGAAAAGAAGAATTTTTCAATCTTAAAGCTAAAGATATTATGACAAGAAATTATACAAGAACAGATGAAGACAGTATGGCTATTGATGCACTTGCCCTTATGGAAGACAGAAAGAGCCAAATATCAGTACTTCCAGTAATGAAAGATCTTAAACTTGTTGGAATAGTAAGAGTCCATGATCTTTTAAATGTAGTAGGAAGATAGTTTTAAATAGTTGACATGGCAAGTAAATTTTATTATAATATTAGATATTAAATATTAAATTATTAGGAGTGGTATAAATGGTAGATAAAAATACAAACATTTTAGTAGCAGTTCAAAATTATCCAATAATCAGAGAAGTATTTGCTAAATACGGACTTGGATGCGTAGGATGCATGATCGCAGCTGGAGAAACTTTAGGAGAAGGAATCGCAGCTCACGGATTAAATCCTGATGAAGTAATTGCTGAAATCAACAGAGTAATATCTGAAAAAAAATAGTTTTATAAAAAACTTGAGAGATGGCTTATGCCATCTCTTTTTTTATTTTTTGATACAGTCATACTATATACATGTGAAAAATTGATTATTCTTGAATGATTGTGATTGAAGTTGAAAGAATTTGATTGATTTTAAATAAAAGATGTGGTAATATCAGATTAAGAAAGGTGGAGGTATTATGCTTAATATTGAAAGATACAATATTATTTCAGAATTATTACAGGAAAAAAAGAACATAAAGCTCAATGAAATAGTTGAAGAATTAGGAATATCTGAAGCCACTGCAAGACGGGATCTAAATTTTCTTGAAAAACAAGGAAAGATAAAGAGGGTCCATGGTGGAGCTGTACTTATAGAAGAGAAAGAGGAAAATATAGACTATAAGAAACTTATCTATCCAGATGCAAAGGACTGGATAGGTAAAAAGGCAGCAGAGTATGTAGAAAATGGGGATACCATCTTTTTAGATGCAGGAAGTACTACAGAGTGTGTAATAAAGTATCTCAAAGATAAAGTGGATATAAAGGTTGTAACCAATGGATTTACTCATATACCAGAACTTGTGAAAATGGGGATCGAAACCTATCTCTTAGGTGGAAAAATCAAAATGAAGACAGGTGCAGTAGTTGGAAGTACCGCAATGTTTACACTTGATAATTATAACTTTGATGTGGCATTTATGGGGTCTAATGCTGTGGGAGAAAATGGGTATTCCACTCCAGATCCAGATGAGGTATTGGTAAAAAGAGAGGCAGTTAAGAGAGGAAAAAAGGTTTTCTTCTTGTGTGATAGTTCAAAGATGAATAAAAAGTCATTTCTGAAATTTGCTTCTTTAAATGATGGTGTTTTAATAACTGAAGGAGATATTCCTGAAAATATAAAAAAACTATTGAAAACGGAGGGTGAAAAATGATTTATACAGTGACATTGAACCCAGCTGTAGATTATTACATAACAATGGATAAATTTGTCGAGGGTGGTCTAAATTCAGTAGATGATGGTTATACTCTGGCAGGTGGAAAGGGAATCAACGTATCAAAGGTTTTGGAAAACTGTGATATGGAAAGTGTAGTTCTTGGATTTGTAGGAGGATTTACTGGAGACTATATAAGAAAGGATTTGAGAAGTCATAAGATTGTTGATAGACTTGTAGAGCTTGAGGAGAATACAAGAATCAATATCAAACTTAAAACTGAAAAAACAGAAACAGAGATAGCAGGTAGACCTCCTAAAATAAGTGAGGAAGTTTATGCTAAATTTGTAGAGGAGATAAAAAAGATCAAAAAAGGTGATACACTTGTACTTTCTGGAAGTGTACCAAAATCTCTAAAACCTACTGTGTATGCAGATATAATTGAAAATCTTCCTGAGGGAGTAAAGGTTGTATTGGATACAAGAGGAGAACCATTTAAATACGCTCTTGAAAAAGGAGTATTTTTAGTAAAACCTAATCAGGTAGAGTTAGAAGAGTTTTTTGGAGAAAAGTATGAAAATATAGAGGATCTTATAGAGGCTGGGAAAAAACTTCGTGACCTAGGAAGTGAAAATGTTATTATTTCTCGTGGAAAGGATGGTTCTATTCTTATAACAGGTGATGAGGTATACATAGGAAATGTTCCTAAAGGAAAACTTGTAAGTTCTGTAGGAGCAGGGGACTCTATGGTTGCTGGGACTTTATTTGGTCTTGCAAGAGGAAGAATAATGCGAGATGCTTATAGATATGGAATATGTGCTGGAAGTGCCACAGCATTTAAAACAGGGCTTGCAAACTTAAATGAAATAGAGAATCTATTACATGAAGTGGAAATTATAAAAAAATAATTTAGGAGGGCGATGGGAATGTTAGAACAGATGTTAACAAAAGATTGTATATGTCTTGAGCTAAAAGGAAAAACCAAAGCTGAAGTTATAGACGAGATGGTAGATATACTATATTCAGCTGGGAAATTAAATGACAAAGAGGAGTATAAAAAAGCGATACTTAAAAGAGAGGCTGAAAGTTCTACTGGGTTGGAAGAAGGAATTGCAGTACCTCATGCTAAAACATCAGCAGTAAAAATACCAAGTATAGCTTTTGGACTATCAAAAGATGGAGTGGATTACAACTCTTTAGATGGAGAACCATCAAAGATATTCTTTATGATAGCTGCTCCTGCAAATGCTGCAGACACACATATTGAAGTACTATCAAAACTTACTACAATGTTATTAGAAGATGAAGTGAGAGAAAAACTCCTGAACGCTAAGACTCAGCAGGATGTTTTAGATACTTTGATTACTGATGAAGAAAAACCAGTTGTAGAGGTTGAAAATGAGGGTGGATATGAGGTTCTTGCAGTAACTGCATGTCCTACAGGAATAGCTCATACATATATGGCTGCTGACTCTCTTATTAAGAAAGCAAAAGAGATAGGAGTAAAGATAAAAGTAGAAACAAATGGTTCTACAGGAGTAAAAAATGAACTTACAGATGAGGATATAAAAAATGCCAAAGGAATTATAATAGCTGCAGATAAAAATGTAGAAATGGCAAGATTTGAAGGAAAACATGTTGAGATAGTGCCAGTTACTCAAGGTATAAAAAATCCTGAAGGACTTATAAAAAATGCTATGGCTCAATCTGCACCAGTATTCCACTACAGTGGAGAAAAAAAATCTACTGGTAAGAAAGAAAAGACAGGATTTTATAAACACCTGATGTCAGGGGTATCAAATATGTTACCGTTTGTTGTTGGTGGGGGTATTCTAATAGCTATATCATTTATGTTTGGAATCCATGCTGCAGACCCAGCTGATCCAAGCTATAGCCCAATAGCAAAATTACTTAGTGATATTGGTGGAGGAAATGCATTTTTCCTAATGGTTCCAGTTATGGCAGGATTTATAGGTATGAGTATAGCTGATAGACCAGGATTTGCACCAGCAATGGTTGGAGGACTTATTTCACTTAATAATGGTGGAGGATTCTTAGGAGGACTTATTGGAGGGTTCTTAGGAGGTTACTCTGTAGTACTACTTAAAAAACTATTTTCTAAACTTCCAGATAGTTTTGAAGGATTAAAACCAGTACTTCTGTATCCACTATTTGGTATATTCATTACAGGTGCACTTATGTATCTATTTATAGTTAATCCTATAGCAGCAATAAACAGTGGACTAACAGAGTTCTTGAGAAATCTTGGAACAGGAAACCTTATCCTTCTTGGAATAATTACAGGTGGAATGATGGCTATTGATATGGGAGGACCTATTAATAAAGCTGCATTTACATTTGGTATTATGATGATATCTAATGGAGATTATGCACCACATGCTGCTGTTATGGCAGGAGGTATGGTACCACCTTTAGGAATAGCTCTTGCAACTACTTTCTTTAAAAATAAATTTACAAAAGAGGAAAGAGAAGCTGGTAAGACTTGTTATATCATGGGACTTTCATTTATTACAGAGGGTGCAATACCGTTTGCTGCTGCAGACCCAATTAGAGTCATACCATCATGTGTAATTGGAGCAGCTATTGCTGGTGGACTTTCAATGTTCTTTAAAGTATTACTTCCAGCACCACATGGAGGAATATTTGTTGTGCCAGTGGTGACTCATCCAGTTCAATATATGATTTCAATACTTATTGGTTCAATAGTTACTGCAGTTCTTATTGGATATATTAAAAAACCAGTAATAAAATAATGAATGATAAACAGAATAAAAAATATAATCTTTGGGAAATTTATTATATTGATTTCAATTATCGAAAAAGACTGTAACTGAAGAGTTTGAATGAGGTATAAATTATAAATGAATAAAAAAATGTAGTAAGTTAAAGTAAAGTATAGTATAATACTAAATAAAATTAGTATTAGAAAAGGAGGACAATATGAAGAAAATAATATTGTTAGTTCTAACAACATTGGTTTTGGCTTTTAGTGGATGTTCAGCTCTTGATACTGCTGTAAAAAAGAGAAATCTTGAAACTCAAACAAAAATGTCAGAGACTATATGGTTAAATCCACAGTTCATTGGAGACAAAACTGTATTCGTGCAGGTAAAAAATACTTCTACATCGAATATTTCACTTGAACAGGATATAAAGAATGTACTTATAGGAAAAGGATATAAAATTGTAAATACACCAAATAATGCAAATTACTGGTTACAGGTAAATCTTCTAAATGTTGGAAAGATGGATCTTAAAGAATCAGAAGCAGCTTTAACAGGACTTACTGGTGCTGGTATTGGTGCAACAATAGGAGCATACAATACTGGTTCTGCAAATACTGCAGTAGGTTGGGGTATTGTCGGAGGAATAGCTGGAGTTGTTGCTGACGCTATGGTTTCAGACAACTACTATACTATGATAACAGATATCCTTGTAAGTGAAAAAACACCTTACAAAGTAAGTCATAATGCAGTAAATGCAACTACTCAAGGTACTAGAGGAGTAAATATGACTGAATCAGCAAATAGTACTAATATGAATAAATATCAAACTAGAGTAGTAAGTACAGCTAACCAGGTTAACTTAAAACTTCAGGAAGCTGAACCACAGCTTAAAGCTGAATTATTGAAAGTAATAAGCAATATATTCTAGTAGTATAGGAAGACTGGATAAACTTAGTTTATTCCAGTCTTCTTTTATTTATTATTTAAAGAAAATAGGGTATCATTAAGGGTAGGGGGGAATTGGACATGAAATATTTTAATCTTGATGAGTATTTAAATATATTGGAAAAACTTGTAAATATAGATAGTAATAGCTTTGATAAGGAAGGAGTAGATAGGGTAGCAGATATATTAGAAAAACTTTATGGTGAACTGGATGTAGAGGTAAACAGATATAGATTTGATGATAGAGCAGGTTCTTGTCTTGAGATACGAAATCATCCAGAGTCTGAAGGGATAGATGTAATGATGGTAGGACATATGGATACTGTCCTTCCTACAGGATCTGTATTGGAACGACCCTTTTCATGTGACAGTAAGATAGCTCATGGACCTGGAGTTTGTGATATGAAATCAGGACTTTTAAATATCTATTATATTTTTAAAGAACTTGTATCTGAAAATACGCCATTAAAGTTATGTGTTGCAATAAATAGTGATGAGGAGATATCTTCAATGTATTCAAATGAATGGATAAGAAGTTTAGGAAAGAAGAGCAAGTATGGACTGGTATTTGAAGCAGGTAGAAGAAATGGTGCAGGAGTAAAAGAAAGAAAAGGAATGGGACGTTTTTTGATTGAATTTCATGGGAAGTATGCCCATGCTGGGGTAAATCCTCAAGAGGGAGCAAGTGCAATTCATGAGATGGCATACTGGATTACAACTCTTGTATCTCTAAACGATTATGAAAAGGGAACTACTGTTAATATTGGAACTGTAAATGGAGGAATTGGAGCAAATGTTGTAGCTGAAAGAGCTCAGTTTCAACTGGATATTAGGTATGATGATATAAATGAGTATGAGAAGATAGTAAAAACTCTTAAAAAATTACATGACAAACCATTTATACAAGGAGTAAGTTCTAAAATTACGGATTTGGGATTTAAACCTCCTATGTTAGGTGATGATATAACAGAGAAATTTATTGAGTTGATGAATAGAAAGGGAAAAAATTGTGGTTTGAATATGAGGTGGGTAAAAACTGGAGGATGCTCTGATGGAAACTATATGGCTTATGAAGGGTGCCATGTACTAGATGGTCTGGGACCGATTGGTGATGGTGCTCATGGAGATAAGGAGATAATGGTAGTAGATAGTATCAAACCTCGTATAGAGATGGTATATCAGGCATTGAAGGAGCTAGAAAAGGAAATGTAAAGTATAAGCAGATGGGAAATCATCTGCTTATTTTATTATAAAATGCAAGTCAATTGAATAAAATACTATGAAAGTCCTGATAAAGTTCTCATAACCAGGTCGATATCTTTGTTTTCAAGCTCCTGTATTATATGTAAATAAGTTTTCTGAGTAGTGTTGATACTGGAATGCCCAAGACGTCTTGCAACACTGGCAGTTGATACTCCAGCGAATAAAAGAAGTGATGCATGAGTATGTCTTAAACCATGAATTGAAATAACTGGTACTTTGCTTTTTTTGCATAATCTTGTAAGTTTATCATTGATAGTTGAATTGTAGATTTTTTTATCTTTACTTACAAATATAGGTTTATCAAATGGGTAATCTTTTAGTAGTTCTGAAAATTGAATCACAGTTTGCCAGTCAATTTGTACTTTGCGTACAGATGAACGGTTTTTGGTAGGAAGAAATCCACCTTTTCCTTTATAATCCCAGGTCTTTGAAATAGATACAGACTGGTGTCTAAAATCGAAGTCCTCAGGTGTAAGAGCCAGTGCTTCTGAAAATCTCATTCCTGTTTTTGCAACTAGAAGAATAAAGTAGTCCCAGTTAATTTCCTCTTTGAGAGTAAGATTGGAAAGTAAAGTTTGAAGTTGAAATTGGTTAAGGTACTTTATTTTTTTAGCTTTAGGTGCTTTTCCTTTTATGATAGCTTTTCTGGTAGGATCTCTGTCAATAAGTCCTTCGTCAACAGCGTCTAAAATAGCTCCTTTAATTTGGTGATGAAAATCCATTGTGGTCTGCCGTTCATGAGTTTTAGCATAACCATTGATAAGCTTTTGATATTCAATTCTATCAAAGTTTTCTAAAGTTAAATCAGGTACAAGTCTTGTAAGCCATCTGTGAGTCATGATATATTTTTTCATTGTTACTTCTCTCACAGCACCATTTTTGTAAACTTCAATCCATCTTTTGTAAAAATCACAAAACAGTTCTTTGCTCTTTACTTTTTTTGTCATGTTTAATCCCTCCTTTTTAAATTGACTTACGCTTTTATTTAGTAATAAAATTTATATATTTTGATATATTTTTTTTAGGTGGATGAATATATGAGTGTTTTAGAGTTATTTAGCTTGTAGTTTTACATAAAAAGTTTATACTTCAAATAGTTTTTGTGTATAACTGGAAGTGAGCATTTGTAAAATAAATGTCTGGTTTTTTGATTTCAAACTTTTACTGATGAAGGGTAATAAGGTTATCCAGTGCTTTAAAATATTGACCTATTTTTTCTTGTTCTTTTGATGAAGGAGTATTTATTTCTGTAGTAATTATATTGTTAGAAGTTAATGATTCAAAAGTTGAACCGCAAGATAGCTTTTTCCAGTAATTTTCTTCGTTTAATTTTACAAGAGTTTGGAAAATAAATTCATTTGCTTTAATTGCGGCTACTCCTCTTCCAATTACAGCATCATAGTTAGTTTTTCCAATTTCACCTGCTGGTGCTCTTACACTCATAATCAGATCTCCGGCTTCTGCTTTTTTTGTAATCTGTGTAGTCCAGATTCTTGGTTTTACCCATCCATTAATCAAATCAGCATTTCCTTGGACAAGGATGTATTTACTAGGTGTTTTAGAGTAAGTTTTACCATCAGGAGACTGTCCCATTGTTATTTGTGTAATATTTCCTAACTGTTCCTGTTCCCAAGTTATAGTCGTTTTTTTAGCAAAAAAATCAATATTTTTTAATTTTTAGACAATTTTTGTGATATTTCAGCTAATTTTTTATATATTTTATAGAATTTTTATTTATTTTTTAATTTTAAAATTTTAATTATAATTTCATCTACACAAACATCTTTTCAAGCATAGATTTCTTAATTATTTGTAATTTTTCAACCTTACGCTGATGAAGGGTAATAAGGTTGTCTAGTGCTTTAAAATAACTTCCTAAAAAAATCTGCTCATTTGTATTTTTAGGAATAATAGGTGAAATTTGTAATAAATTTTTTTGACTTACTCCTTTTGCAGTTCCACCACTAGACATAGAAATTAAGGTATTGGATATAAGAGGAGTTTTCAATAAATAAGCCAAAAAATTTTCTGTTAAAAAGTTGGAATTTACCTCAAAGGCAATAGTTCGTTGTGATAAAATGTATTTATTATCATCAGGAATCTGAGCAACATTTCCCATTGGAGCTTCGGTTGTAAAAAGAACTTGGTTTTTATGTAATTCATTTCCAAGCATCCATTTGTTATATAATTCATCATTTCCATAGTGTACATCTTGTGAAAAATCGATATATCCATCTTTTACATTTAAAGCAGACAACGCAAGGTATCCTTTATTGCTCCATGACATGTTTAATTTTCTAGGAGTTCGACCCCTAAAATCAATAATTTTTATTATTATATCTTGTAACTCATACTGTTCCCAATCATTTGTTAGAAAAAATATAACAAAATAAATTGTCATTATATTATTAAAACTAACTAAATAAGACTATATAATTAAATATCTTTTCATTAAACAATAAAATTTAATAACTTGGATAAAAACTATAAAAAGAAACAAAAAAAGTCAGTTGCCTGACTTTTTTCTTAATATGATATATTTTTATTTCTTGTTTTTCTTTTCCTGACCACTATCAGCAGCATTACGATTTGGAGTAGTATTCATAAAATATTCAATGATTTTTTTATCTTTTTCTTCTTCGTAAATATCAAATCCACCGCTCATAATGAATTCTCTTAGGAGATTTGAAATATCCCGATTTATCAAGAAAGGAGGTATCTTTTTTCCCTTTTTCTTTTCAAGAAATTCCTTTGCTTTTTTTCTGTCTACAGTTTTTTCAAGATCATCAAATCTACCATATTCGTTTATGTTTTTTTCATCTACATTGGATTCAAGGAACTTTTCAACAAGTTCTACACTTACTCCAATAGCGTTATGAAGATTTAAAATCTGTTTATTTTTATAAGCTACCTGATAGTCTGTTATATAATCTCTGAATGTTTTTCCTTTTACAAGCTTTACATCTCCGCTTTCAATATCATGAAGAAAGATATTGGCAAATTTCTGCTCTTCCTGATTTAAACTTGCGAAAGATTTATGAAGTTCATTTAGTGTATTTTGAAATTCTTCAGGATTAATATGTTTTTGATCAAGATCTTTTAAATATTTTTCAAATCTTGAGTTCATATAGTCATTATCTATTTTTCCAGTATCAATTTCTGTAAGATATCCCTCAATATCATAAGGAACATCTTCTTGTTCCTCATGCTCCTCTTTTGCCAACTCTTTATATCTTTGAAGAAGTACGTTATATATCTGTTCTGTTATTAACACTTTTATTGATTCATGGTTGTCAAATACGTATTCATCCTGTTTCCATGTAAATCCTTGCACTTTTCCGGCTTCAAAGTATTTATTAAATTGAGAAAATAGCTTTGCAAATTGTCCTTTTTCAGTTGGGTCTTTAGGTAGAGTTTCAAAATTTTCTACTTTTGCTGATTTAAATAGAGCCTGTATATCTTTAAAGATTTCATTCATCTTATTTAAATTATATGGAAGATGCTCAACAAACAGATCTACCTCTCTGTCTCCAGAGTAGTATTTTACTGCTTCCTTAATATTCTGTTCCATTGTATTAGGAAAACGATAATATCTTATTACTCCAAATGGTTTATCTGGACCAAAAAGTCTATTAGTTCTAGAAAATGCCTGAATAATATTTTCATATACAAGGACTTTATCAAGGTAAAGGGTATTTACCCATTTAGAGTCAAATCCAGTAAGCATCTGATCTACAACAATTAAAATATCCAGTTGTTTATCTTTGTCCCGTTCAATGAATTTATACGTATCTTTATGCGAAAGTCTCATTGAGATATCTTTCTTAAAAAGATTATGTGTAGCAAGATCAAAACTCATTCCATATTTTTCATTGTAATCCTGCATTATTTCTACAAGACCATCTTCTTTGAATAGTGGATTGCTTTTATCACTGATTCCATTATTATCAATATTTGAATCAAAAAGAGCAGTGACTTTTAAGTTAGGCATCTTTTCTTTAAATAGTCTGTAATAAATTATTGCTTCATTTATTGAACTTGTTGCAAATATTCCATGAAATTTACCATTTTGGCTTAATGTTAACCAGTTATCTGAAATATCCTGCAACACCATATTTCTATGTGTATCAGTTTCATATTGTACTTTTTTTATTTCATCTTCAATTCCACTTATATACTTTCCATTTTCATCAGTATATCCAGCCATAGGGACATCTTGTATGTATTTCATGTAAATAGAGTTTGTACTTGGGTCACTAATAGCTGCCAGTTCTGTAAGACAACCTGCTTTTTTTAGAGCAACTTTTTTTCTAAGATCCTTATCTTTATACGTATTTATTTTATACGGATAGAATCCCAAAACATTTCCGTCTCTGATTCCATCTGCAATAGTATATCTATGAAGTTCATCTCCGAATATTGTAGATGTAGTTGAATTTTTCTTTTTATTTTTATCATATATTGGAGTACCCGTAAAACCAAAGAAAACTGCGTCAGGGAAGGTTTCTTTAATTGTAGCAAGCATATCTCCAAAGGTTGATCTATGTGCCTCATCTACAATAAATACAATACGTTTATTACTCATTTTTTTAATATCAGCAGCATTAAGGCCATTTTCATCAAGTTCAATTCTACTCATTTTCTGAATAGATGTAACAATTAAAGTATTTGCAGGGTCATTGCTTTTTAGTTTTGATATTAGAGTATGTGTATTTTCAGTAGCTTGTACATCATCAGAATCATCTGCAAATCCTCTATATTCATGAAGAGATTGAGTTCCAAGCTCAATTCTATCCATTAGGAAAATAACTTTGTCAGCATCTTTTGAATTAGCAATAAGCTGAGCTGATTTAAAAGATGTCATTGTCTTTCCACTTCCAGTAGTATGCCAGATATATCCCCCACGAATATGATTTTGATCCCATTTTATTTTAGAAACTTTATCTGAAATTTCATTAGCTGCATAGTATTGATAAGATCTCATAACTTTTAAAATTCCATCTGAATCATCTGCTACAGTGTAAAATCCAATAAGTTGATGAGCCATAGGGATTGATAAGAGTCTTGTTGAAATATCTTTCCAGTTATTTAATGGCTCGTTATTGAAATCTGCCCAATGGAAGTAGAAGTCTGGGTTGAATTTTCCGTCAGGTCCTGGGTTAGCAAAGTAAACACACTCTTCAGGGTTCATAGCAACGAATATCTGTACCAGAGCATAAATTCCTGTAAAAATTCCCTCATGGGCATATTTTTCAATCTGATTATACGCTTGACTTACTGGAATACCATGTTTTTTTAGTTCAACATGAATAACAGGCATTCCATTGATAAGTAGCATAAAATCACCACGTCTATCATTTAAAATGGGAGATTTTGCTCTAAAAATAGGTTGTTGTGCTATCTGATATCTACTTTGTCCTGCAGCTATTTCATGTCTATCATATATTTTAAGGCTGACCATCTTTCCAAGATGTTCTTTGTCATCCTCATTATCTCTGATTATAGAGACGGTTTTCCCATTAATGAACCCATTCAGCTTTAATGGAGTTCTCAGGTTGTTAATTTGATCTAAAACTTGTTTCATTTCAGTTTTTGTTAGAGGAGCATCACCTAATCTGTCACGACCTCTGTTGTTTTCAAAAAGGATGTTTGCCCAGTTTTGAATAAGATCTTCTTCAGTAGGATATTTCAAAACTTCATTTGCCCATCCATTTTTTTTCAAATCATTAATGAGTGCTTTTTCAAAGTCTGCTTCGCTTTTAAAAATCAATTTCTGTGTCCTCCTCCCTAAATATTTTTCTGTTTTTATAGCTAAAATACTAATTTTTTTGTAATTTTGTGCAAAATCCATACCCTGATGAAGGGTAATAAGGTTATCTATACATTGTAAAGTCTGTCCAATTTGCTTTTGTTCTGGAACACATGGGACTAACATTTTTTCTTCCATAAAATCATTTGCTACAAGATTAGTCATCATGGTAGAAGATTTTGTTGACCTAATTAAAATATCACGCATAATAAGTTCGTTATTAATTGCATATTTCCAAAAACATAAATCATAATCCATGATGGGTGTAAATACATCGAAAACATGGGAAATAATGCCTGGTCCTATTGTATTTGCAACAAATCTGCCATGAGTAAAATTTTTATTTTTATTTCCTTCAAAGGCAATATCGCCAATTTTAAAAACATTATATGTTTTTAAATATTCCTTGTTAGAAATATATGTATCAGTTTTATAATACATATTTGCAACTGAAATTATATCCTGCTCAGTGTAAGATAAGTCGTTTTTGACATTAATTTTTTTATATAGTTGCTCAAATTTATACTGTTCCCAAGCGTCAGTAAATCCTTTAAATCTTACTTCTGGAATTTTTTTATTATTTTTAGGAAACATTTTTTCAAGCATAGCTTTTTTAAATATTTTCAACTTTTCACACTTACGTTGATGAAGGGTAATAAGGTTATCCAGTGCTTTAAAATATTGACCTATTTTCTTTTGTTCTATGATTGTTGGGTAAGTGATTAAAACTTTTGAAATTTCATTTTTATTAATTTTCTTAGGAAAAGCTATATGTAAAGTTCTATGCCAGAGTTCCTTTTTTACAGAAGGTGAGTTAATACATTCATTTAAAAAAAAGGAATCCAAATATAATGGTTTAAGTAGAGCTAAACTTACATAATATGCAATAGGTTGTCTTTCTTGTAATACATTTGCAGTGCCGATATCTCCTATTCTAGTCATGAAAACATCACCATATTCGGGAAATACCTTGAAATTTTTTTTATAATCTTGTTCAGATATAAATTTATTTGATTTTAGTTTTCCTATATTTTCAACTGATAAAAACATTACACCACTTTCAGTATATTTAGGTGTCTGATGAGTTCCATCATATATTTCGCATAATTTACCTAACTGTTCCTGTTCCCAATCATCAGTAAACCCTTTAAATCTAATGGCAGGTGTTTTTTTCTTACTCATACTATTCACCTCCCAGCAACAGCTTAAGCTCCATAAGCCCCTTCATATCGGCATCTGAACCAGTTAATTCATCAATAAATCCGATAAGTTCTTTTTCTGTTTCACGTATCTCTTTTTCAATGTCAGCAAATGTTGTAGCATATTTTTCTTCCATAGCCTGAATCTTTTTAATGAAATTCTCTACAATAGTGTTAGGAATTTCACGAAGTCCATTTAAAACAGGCTCAATCCATTTCTTATTAAGCAGCATATCTATTTGTTCTTCATTAAGATTTTCAATTGTTTCTTTAGTAAGGATATGAAGTTTGTCAGCTCCATCACTTATCTCTTTTTTCAATCTCTTTTCTTTGTCAGAAAGTTTTTTAGTAGTTATAACCCTATATTCAATACTTTCTTCAGTGTAAAAGCTTAATTTGTGTTCTTTTAAAAGTTCATTAACTTTTTTATTAAGATTTCCAGCTAAAAAGGCTGTATTATCGGCATTCAATTCCTCATTTAGTTCCTCTTTATCCTCTTCAGAGAATGAATCAAATATTTCCTGTTGTTCACTTATTACCTGATTTAGCATATCCTCTTTATCTTGAAGTTTTTCTTTTTCATCTTTTAAAAGAGTTGACTGTACTAGTTCAAAAGGAATAATAGGAGATGTCCATCCATCTTGAACTTCTACATCTTTTCCGCTTTTTTTCTTTATTACAATATTAGGTATGACTTTTGTAGTAACGCTTTTTCCTTCACTTTTAAGGATTTCAAAGTCTTTTTCTATCTCAGTCCATTTATCATCAAGCATTTGGAATGCCTCATATTTATCAACTAAAGGAATATCTTCAAGTCTTTTAAATATCTCTTTTGCAAGAATATTTTGTTCCTTCATTACATTTACATCTTCCATGTTTTTAATTAAATTCTGTTCCATTAAAGAAGCAAATCCATTAAAGGCATTTTCAAAATGTTTTTGGAAATTAGTAACTGATATATGGTTTTTAACAATCTCCTCTATATCTTTTTCTTTTACTGTAACGTGATCTTCTCCATCTTCAGTAAAAAGAGCCTTTTTAAGGTCTGGAAAAGCTTCCCAATAGTTATTAAGTTCAGCTATCTCATTTTTAGGAATTCCACCAAACATAGATGAGTAGATATCATAACTTTCAGGTTTTTCTGAAGAATCTACATATCTTGGTATATTAAGGTTATAGTCATTTTCTCTTATCTCATCTCTTGAAACTTTTCTACTGAATTTATCCACATCCAGTCTATATTTCACTGCATCTGTTATTCGTCTTATATCAGATGCACGAAGTTTATTTTGTTTTCCTTCTTTGATAAATCCTTTAGAAGCATCAATAATCAATATATCTGTGTTCTCTCTTTTTTGTTTTAGTACCATTACAATAGTAGGTATACCTGTTCCAAAGAATATATTTGCAGGAAGACCTATAATTGCATCGATGTGGTTATTTTCAATGAGGTTTTTACGTATAGTTCCCTCTTCTCCACCTCTGAACAAAACCCCGTGAGGTAAAACTATTGTCATAAGTCCATCTGGTTTTATGTGGTATAGATCATGAAGAAGGAAGGCATAGTCAGCTTTTCCTTTTGGTGCAATTCCAAATCTACTGTATCTTGGATCATTTTCTTTTCCTTCTGGATCCCAAGGTTGTGAATATGGCGGATTTGATACAACAGCATCTACATATAGAGGTTCATATGTTCCTACTGGATCATTTTCATCAAAGTAAGGCCAGTCGTCTTCTAAGGTATCTGCGTTTCTGGTAATTATATTAGCAGGGAGTATTCCACGCATTACCAGATTCATTCTTGTAAGGTTGTATGTATTTTGTTTAAGTTCCTGTGCATAGTATTTGATGTTATCTGCATCGTCCATATGTTTTGCAATTGACCTACCAATATTAATCAGCAAACTTCCACTTCCTGAAGTAGGGTCAAATATCTGGATTGTTTTTCTATCTTTTAAATGTTCAGCTACTATTTCACTCATTAAAAGAGATACTTCATGAGGAGTATAGAACTCTCCAGCTTTTTTACCTGCATTAGCAGCGAACATAGAAATTAAATATTCATATATAAATCCAAGAACATCATAGTCCTGTTTTCCATCCATTGGAATATCTTTAATAAGTTGAATAAGATCGCTTATTGCTTTAGTCTGTTTACCTGCAGTCTCTCCAAGTTTTGCAAGTCCAGTTTCCAAAGTGTTAAATATTCCAGAGAATACTTTAGAATAGTCCTTTGCAATAAGACGGTTAAATGCTGATAGTGCATCTGTTACATTGGCTACGTTAAAGTCTTTTCCCATATCAAGCCATGTTGAGAAAAGATTGTCATAAGAGATAAAATATCCAATTTTTGATTGAATCCACTCTACAGTTTCAGGATCTGTATCTACCAGATACTCCTTCATTTCCTCTTTAGAAGACCCCTGGCTTTCCATAAAAGAGACCTCTTTATCAGATAGAAATTTATAGAATATAAAGCCTAAAATATAGTCTTTATACTCGTTAGCTTCAATCTTAGAACGCATTTTATTTGCTGATTCCCATATTTTATTTGCTAATTCCTGTTTGTTCATATATCAGTTCCTCGCTTCCGTATTAGTGTAGTTTTTATTTTATTTCCCAGATTATAGTTACAGTATCTTCTGCCTCAATATCATCTGGTGTCATATTTATAGAAGGGCTTTCAAAGGTTCTCATTGCCTTTGAATCAGAAAGACACAGATCACGTATAGGTCTTGATACAAAGTTGATTTCTCCCCATGAATAGTCAATAGTAATAACATCTCCAAGGATTACTCCAGCAGCCTTGGCCATAAGTTCAGCTTTGCATTTAGAGTCTTCAATAGCTTTTTGAAGTACTCTGTTTTTAGCTCCCTCAGGATCAGATGTTGTATATTCAATTGAAAAATCTGGTTTACCTGGACAACGTGCTATAGCGTAAAGCGTGCGTCCAAGAAGATCATTATCAAGAGGAAATTCAAGTTTCATATGGTGGGTATATTTATAACCAACAAATCTTTTTTTAGAATCTCCATTATAATCTGTGTAATACTCATACTCTTTATCTACATCAAAAGATACAGTCTTAAGATCTTCCTCTTTAAATTTTAATTCACTTAAGATAGAGTTAAGAGCTACTTTATCCTGAGCAGATGTTTTAATAGCCTCATGATACTCTCTAAAAGAGTTCCTTTGAGTGATTTTTAATGAAACCACATCTGGGGTAATAGATATGTTTCCTGTTCCAGTTACTCTGATTCGTCTTTCCATAAGTCCTCCTTATTTTTACCCAAAAAAAGCCCTAACCCTTCCAAATAAATTGATATATGGAAGAATCAGGGCATGGGATACTATTTGAAAATTTCTCCAGCTTCTATATACCATAGAAGTAAATCAAAACTGTCCATTGGAATTCCAACAAAGTCACAGTATCTCTTTAGTCTATCCTCTATTCCAAGATAGATTTTTGGAGATAAAGTCTTAGGCACTTCATCGATTACTCCAAGTCTCACCAGATTTTTAAGGATATGTCTATCAAGAATAGCTATTCTTTCACCAAATCCTACGTTTCTAAGGAAATGTCCAGCCTCTTTATAGGCCATTCCTTTGATATTTTTTACTATCCAGTGTCTTGCCTCTTCTACAGTTTTAAATTGTGAGAAAAAGTCTTTAGTAACTATTTCTCCATTTTCATCAGTCATCTGATTTCTCAATTCAACAAGATATTTAGCCTTGTTATTTTTAAATCTTACAATGTTGAGATATTTAGTTATTTCTTCAGCAGTACCAGTGAAAAGAAGTCCATTATCTCTCAATGTAGTAATTGCTTTCCAGGCATTTAAAGCTTTAGACTGTGGAGTTAGGATACAAAAAGATAGTTCTACGTGGATATCTTTGTTACTTCCGTTATTCCAAGTGTCTTTAAATTCCTGAAGTCTTTTTTCTAAATCCCCTTGCTTTTCTTTATATATCTTTTCTATCTCATAAAAATATTTATTCTTTTCCATTTTTCTCCTCTGTAGAGTCATCTATCTCAGTAATTTCCTCTGCATCCTCTATTGCCTGCTCTTCATTTTCTTCTTCAAGCTCTGTATCCTCTTTAGCTTTATCAAGTTCAAACCAGAAGTTTACAGTATGCTCTTCTGAGATATATACTCCATGTTTACTGTTATGTTTGTCAAGAATACCTGCAACTATAGCAAGTCCAAGACCATGTCCCTCTTTCCCAATAGAGCTGTCAAGTCTTATAAATGGTGTCCAGATATTTTTAAGATCGTTTTCAGTAAGATTTTTGCTGTGATTACTAATTATAAATTTATATTTGTCACCATTATCTTCAACAGTAACAGTGACTACCTTATCGTCAGTACTGTATTTAACAGCATTTCCAATAAGGTTATCTAAAACTCTGTCAAGGTATTTTTCATCACCTATAACAGGGACTACATTATCACCTTTATAGACAATTTCAGAATCTGAAGTGGAATATTTATCAATGATATCCTTAATAAGTGGATAAGCATCAATAAGTGTATTTTCCATTTTAAAATATCCAGATTCTATTTTTGACATAAGAAGTAGCTCTTTTACAAGGGCATCCATCTTATATGCCTCATCAACTATAACCTCACAGTAAAAGTTTTTATCCTCTTCAGTTGCAACATTTTCCATAAGTCCTTGTGCATATCCTTGAATGATAGCAATAGGTGTCTTAAGTTCATGGCTTACATAAGCTATAAATTCTTTTCTTAACTGATCAAGCTTCTTCTCTTTTTCAATATCTTCCATAAGTTTTGAATTTGCCTTATTTATATCGTCGATATTTTTTTCAAGAGTGGCTCCCATCTTATTTATGGCTTCTCCAAGCTCACCAATTTCGTCTACTCTGTCTCCCTCAAATTTTCTGCTGAAATCAAGTTTTGCAATTTTTTGTGTGATTTCTTTCAATTCAAGAATAGGTGCAACCATAGCTTTTGAGAAGACAAAAGCAATAGCCAGACCTAAAATCAGAGCTAGCATAATTATCTGTATATGATACTGAACAGAGACATCAAGTCCTTCCTGAATAAGACTAAGTGGAGTTAAGATTTCAATATATCTATTGCTCTTATATGGCATGAAAAGCACCAGAGCTTTACCTCTATAGTCTTTGAAGTTTACTATCTTGAATGTAGGTGTTCCCTGTTTAAAAAGTCTTTTTATCTGTGTGATTTCATCAATGGACATCTGTCTTCTAAAGTAATATTTGTCTAATTGATCTAATTTTTTTATAACAATTTCGGCATTGTTTTGCATTTCGAGATTTCTAAAATCCACAATGTAGTTTGGATCTAGAATAGCATTTCCCATTTGAATAAGTTTGTCTTTTTTATTGGTGATATAGAATTTTTCCAAATAAACAGTGTTAGTGATTGCAAAACCACCAACCATAATTACAACAACTGATAACATAACGAGAAATATCTTTACTCTAATTTTCATAATTACTCACCAAATTTATACCCAAAACCTCTTACAGTTGAGATGTATTCATCACCAATTTTTCTTCTTAGTCTTTTTATATGAGTGTCAACAGTTCTTGAATCTCCAAAGTAGTCCCATCCCCATACTGAGTTAAGTATTTTTTCTCTAGATAGAGCTACCCCTTTATTCTCTAAGAAGAAGTATAAAAGGTCGTATTCTTTAGGTGTAAGTTCAACTACTACATCATTTAATCTAACTTCTCTTTTTAAAGTATCTATTACAATGTCGTTATATTTTATCGGTACATTACTTGGAGATTTTCCATCTCTTCTAAGTAATACTTTAACTTTTGCTACTAGTAATTTTGGATTGAAAGGTTTTACCATATACTCGTCAGTTTGTAATTCAAAACCGAATAGTTGGTCACTTTCATCTGCTCTTGCTGTAAGCATTATTATAGGGACATCAGATTCTGATCTGATCTTTCTACATACGCTCCATCCATCTATTTTAGGCATCATAATGTCCAGTATTACAAGGTCATACATGTCCTGGAAGAACATATCTATTCCCTCTTGTCCGTCTCCAGCTTCAGAAACGTCATATCCCTCTCTCACAAGATAGCCTTTTATAAGCTTTCTGATTTTCCACTCATCATCAATAACTAATATTTTTTTCATGATAATGGCTATCCTCCTTATTATTTCATCATTTTGTTAATTGTGTATAAGAAATCATCTATTATTTTCTTCTCTGGCCCTTTTTTTATGTCTGCAGCTAGAGAACTTTTGACATGTTCCTCAAGTAAAACTTTGGCCATGGCATTCAGTTCAACCTTTATAGATGCTACTACTTTGAGTATACTGCTGCAACACTCTTGTTTATCTATACAGACCCTTATGTTATTTATCTGCTTTTCTATCTTCCTTATAATATTTTCATTATTATCTTTAAGTGGCCGTCCAGATTTATGAATGAAATTATTTAAAGTTACAATGAGTTCAGCTATTGCTTCATCTTCCATCCCTGCTTTTATGTCGTGAACAACACAGTTTCTCAAGTGCATTTCAAGAACAACTTTAGCAATACCATTTAAAGCAGATTTAACTGAAGAAATCTGATTAAGGATATCATCACATTTTTCATTGTTGTGAATCATCCTTTCAATTCCTCTTATTTGTCCGTCGATTCGATTAACCCTCGATATGAGGTTTTTTCTGAATTCAGGCTGTTCCATACAAGCGAAATTATTTATCATATCAACTCTCCATTATTATTTTTTAAATCTTTTAAGTCTAAGTGCATTTGTAACCACTGAAACAGAACTCATTGCCATTGCAAACCCTGCAATCATTGGATTTAACAGGTGTCCTGTCCAAGGGTAAAAAATTCCTGCTGCTAATGGAATACCTATACTATTATATATAAAAGCCCAGAAAAGGTTTTCTTTTATATTTTTTATAACAGCATGGCTAAGTTCCATGGTTGTGATAACATCGTTGAGATTTTTTTTCATAAGGACAATATCAGCACTTTCCATAGCAATATCTGTTCCGCCGCCGATAGCTATACCAATATTAGCCTGGACCAGTGCAGGTGAGTCATTTATTCCGTCACCTACCATTGCTACGTTGCACCCTTTATCCTGTAACTCTTTGACTTTTAAGTATTTATCTTCTGGAGTAACTTCTGCAAGTATTATGTCGATTCCCAAATTTTTTCCAATTGCTTGGGCAGTTACTCTATTATCTCCAGTTATCATAGCAAGGCTGTATTTTCTTTCTTTAAGCTTTTTAATAACATCAATTGCTTCAGGTTTTAAAGTATCAGCAATAGCTATTATAGCTTCAAGCTTTGAATCTACAGTCAGGTACATTGGAGTTTTTCCTTCTTTTGCAAAATTGCCAGAGATAGTTGTATCAGTAATTTCAACATTATGTTCATTCATAAGTTTGATATTACCAATTAGAATCTCCTTGTCTTCTATTTTACCATAAATTCCCATTCCTGTAACGGATTTAAAATTTAAAATATTAGATAATTTAATATTTTTTTTCTCTGCTTCTCTTACAACTGCCTCTCCTAGCGGGTGCTCAGAGTATTGTTCTAAAGATGCAGCAAAAAATAAAATTTCTTTTTCACTAAAATTTCCCAAAATTTTTATATTAGTTACTTCAGGTTTTCCCAAAGTCAAAGTTCCAGTTTTATCAAAAACTATTGTATCAACTTTGTGAGCTTTTTCCAAGGCCTCACCTGACTTTATAAGTACACCTAACTCTGCACCACGACCAGTTCCTACCATTATAGCAGTAGGAGTAGCAAGTCCTAGTGAGCAAGGGCAGGCAATTACCATAACTGATACAAATATTGTAAGGGCAAATATAGAAGGAGTCTGATTTATACTTACAATTCCATTACTTCCTAAATAGTACCACACAATACCTGCAACTGTTGCAATAGTCATTACAGCAGGAACAAATATACCAGATACCTTGTCAGCAATTTTTGCAATAGGAGCCTTACTTCCCTGAGCTTTTTCTACAAGGGATATTATCTTTGAAAGTACACTGTCTTTTCCAACAGCAGTAGCTTTGATTATAAGGCTTCCATTTTTATTGATGCTGGCTCCAAATACCTTGTCACCTATCTTTTTCTCAACAGGTATACTTTCTCCAGTAAGCATAGATTCATCTACGCTACTAAATCCATCTACAACTTCACCATCTACAGGTATACTCTCTCCAGGTTTTACCAAAACCTTTTCTCCAATTTCTACCTCTTCTATATCTACTGATACAAATGTGTCTCCTCTCACAAGAGTAGCTTTTTTACTCTTAAGACTCATAAGTTTTTTTATAGCTTCAGAAGTTTTTCCTTTACTTACACCTTCCAGATATTTTCCAAGCATAATAAGAGCAAGGATTACTACACCAGATTCATAGTAAAGGGCATGTACATAATGTGTATTCCCAATAGCTATCTCATATGTACCATATAGACTGTAGGCAATAGCTGAACCTGTACCTATTGCTATTAAGGAATCCATATTAGGACTTCTGGATAGAAGATTTTTAATACCAACTGTATAGAATTTTTTATTTACTACAACAACTGGAATAGCTAAGATAAGCTGGATTAGAGCAAAGTTAAGAGGATTTTCTGAAGGGGAGATGATACCAGGAACAGGTAGTCCCACCATAGTTCCCATTGATATATAGAAAACTATTGCTGAGAAAAATATTGAGATTTTAAATCTCCAGAACTCATGTTTTAGATGCTTTTGCATCTCTTCATCTCTTTTATCAACAGAGATATCCTCAGATTTTTTTCCTTTAAATCCAAGTTTTTCAATCACTTCAAGTATTTCAGAAAGTTTTATCTTATCTGAATCATATGTAACTAAACCTTTAAAAGTAGCTAAGTTTACACTTACTGATTCAACACCTGGAAGTTTACCAACCTTTTTTTCAATTCTATTTACACAGGTTTGACAGCTTATTCCTTCAATATCGAGTTCTACCTCTTTAAGGTCTTTTATTTCAGAAATATCATATCCAAGTTTCTCTACAGTTTCAATTATCTCCTTATCACTTATCTGATTTTCATCATAGTCAATATTTAAGTGTTCATTTGAGAAATTTACAACTGCACTTGCTACTCCAGGTTTTTTTGCCAATTTTTTTTCAATCTTATTAACACAAACTTGGCAGCTTACGCCACCAAGTTGGAATTCTTTTTTCATTATGGATACCTCCAGGTACTATTTTATAGCGATAACATCGTATCCGGCATCGTCAAGAGCTTCGTTGATTTTTTCCATTTTATATCCTTCAGGAACCTCAACTGTTGCCTCTCCTATTTTTACTTCTATTACTTTTATTTCCCCCAATGAATTAAGAGCATTTTTAACGCTTTTTACGCAATGTTCACAACCCATACCGTTGATTTTAATTACTTTTTTCATAATAAACCTCCATTAAAAAATATAGGGGATACCCCCTATATTTATAGTATTATTTCATATTAAAAAAGTCAAGTATTTTAGATGGATACCCCTATTAAATTTGAGTATATTTTTCCATCTCTTTTACAAAGCATTCTACAGCCTCTTTTTTAGTAGCCCAAGATGTTACAAATCTAACAGCTGTGTAGTTTTCATCTATTATTTTTGCTGTTTCAAATAGGTAATTTTTTTCAAGCTCTTTTATCACTTCATTAGGGAAGATAAAGAACTGTTGGTTTGTATGAGAATCTACAAGTAGTCCAAATCCTGCATCAACAACTGCCTGTTTAAGACGAAGTGCCATATCATTTGAGTGTTTTCCTACCTGATAATATCTGTCTCCAATAAACAGTTCTATAAATTGAACTCCTAAAAGTCTTCCTTTAGCTATAGTAGCTCCACGCTGTTTTGTAGAATGGAAGAAACCTTCAGATAAATTCTTATTTGTAATAACAAGTGCTTCACCAAATAGAAGTCCACACTTAGTTCCACCTATATAAAATACATCACAATATTTTGGATAGTCAGCAAGCTCAATATCATTTACAGGTGATGCAAGTGCAGATGCAAGTCTTGCTCCATCTATAAATAGGTACATTCCAACTTCCTGACAGTAGTTATATATATCCATTATCTCTTTTTTACTGTATAGAGTTCCAAGTTCAGTTGGATTTGAGATATATACCATTTTTGGTTGTGCCATGTGAGGGTCATTTGTATGGTATTCATAAGCTTTTTTGATAGAATCTATATCAAGTTTTCCAGTACCATCTGTAGTAAGCTCTATTACCTTATGTCCTGTTGCTTCAATAGCTCCAGCTTCATGGACACTTATATGTCCAGTATCAGCAGATATAACAGCCTGATAAGGTCTTAAGATGTGTGCAATAGTAAGAAGGTTAGTTTGAGTTCCTCCTACCAGTAATCTCACATAACAATCTTCGCATTTAATAGCTTTTTTAATCCCCTCAATAGCTTCAGCAGTATATTCATCTTCTCCATATCCCACTGTTTGTTCCATGTTTGTTTTTAAAAGAGCTTCCATTACTATTGGAAGAGCCCCTTCACTGTAGTCGTTTTTAAAACTTATCATTGCAGTCCCCCTGTTTTATAAATGAGATAAAAAGGTTATTCCTATTTTTTAGGCGGAATAATCTCAATCCAATATCCATCTGGGTCGCCTATAAAATAGATACCCATAGCTGGATTTTCATAGATGATTACTCCCATAGCTTTATGCATTGCATATGCTTTATCGTAATCTTCTGCAGTTAAAGCTAAATGGAACTCTTCATCACCAAGATCATATTTTTCTTTTCTGTCTCTTAACCATGTAAGTTCAAGGGAAAAATCTGACTGTCCATCTCCTAGATAGACAATTTTATAACTTCCATCTTTTGCATCTTTAGTTCTTTGAATTGAAAGACCAAGAGCATCTTTGTAAAATTTGATACTTTTTTCAAGATCCAATACATTAATATTGTAGTGATTAAATTTAAACATAAAAAATCCCCCTCTTTACAAGTATACTTCAATTATAGCAAAAGTAAAATAATATTGTCAAAAGTTATGTGAAGCTGTATAATATTAAGAATATTAAAAAGAGGAAAGGGGTATCAAAATGAAGATTTATTATATTTATCACAGTGGTTTTGCAGTTGAAACAGAAAATTATAAGATGATATTTGATTATTATAAAGAGACTGGATACAACATTGGTGAATTTAATCTGGAAAGTTTTTTAAGTGGTGATAAAAAAGTGGTAGTATTTTCTTCTCATGTACATGGAGACCACTTCAACCCTGAGATATTAAATTGGAGAGAGATAAATCCAGATATAACATATATTTTAAGTGATGATATAAAGATAAAAGAAAAAACTTCATCTATATATATGGTTCACGAAGGAGATACTCTGGATATTGATGGCATAAATATTAAGGTATTTGGCTCAACTGACGCAGGAGTATCATTTTATGTAGGTTGTGATGGAGAAACTCTATTTCATGCAGGAGATCTTAACTGGTGGTATTGGAGTGATGACACACCAGAAGAGGAAAAATATATGAGAGATTTATATATGGAGAAAATGGATAGAATAATTGATGAAAATCTTCAAATAGATTATCTTTTCTATCCTGTAGACCCAAGACTTGAAAATTTTTCATTTTTAGGTGTGAAATATTTTATAGATAGTGTAAGGGTAAAAAATATTATCCCAATGCACTTCTGGAATAACTTTAATATTATTAAAGATTTGGAAAAAGAGTTGAAAGATAGAAAAGAAAAAGTTATTGTATATGAAAAAAATATGATGAAAATAGTATAAATTTAGAAAAGAAATTGGGCTATTCCTCTTTATTTGGTAATTGTTATCCTTATGAACTATTGAAATTATCATTGATAAAATGCGTATTTTTTGATATAATATACTTCGAATAAAAATAAGGATAGTAAAGGTAGAAATAATTATGAGCTTAAAAAATATGGAAAATGGAGTGGATAGTATTTGCTTTATGCTTAAAATGGACGACAAAGGAGCCTATATTGTTCCTGTTGATTCACAAGGGGAAATAATAGAGAGTTTCGATGTAGATAGCGAAGCAGAAGATACTACAAGTAAAATATTAAATTATATAAAAGGAATAAAAGAGGACAGCTTTTTTATAGACTGGGAGAGAGAATACCCAGAAGCATATATAACTGAGCACTGTAATCTTATAGATTATCTTATTGACAATCCAAAATTTGTAAATGAGAAGATGGAAAGCTATAAGTGGCAAAAAAGAGGGAATTCACTGGCTCTTATTATAAAAGAGAGTGAAGAAAATCCTGATTTTTTAAAGACAGAGTTACTATTAAATGGCTCTATTACAGATTTTATAATAATAAATGAAGACTTGATACTTGCAGAAGATACCTTTTACATAATAGATATGGTAAGCAATACCTTTCATACCTTAAGAGAATTAGTTTGTACGATGGACAAGAGAGGACTTGAAAATTTCCTAACACTTACTTTTAAATATTTTAAGGATATTGAAGTGGAATATAAGGATTATAAGGTAGTTACTGGAGAGAAGAATACTCCAAGACCTCAACTTGTAATTGAAAAGATATCTCAGGATAATAGTTTGTATCTTCAGATAACTTTGATGATTTCAGGAATGAATTATGAATTTTTAAGAGATAATGAGATAGACCATGCTGTTATAGTAAATAATATGGAAAAGAAAATCTCTATATGTGAGATAGATATAAGCCGTATTAATGAAGCTACTGAAGAGGTAATGAAACTTCTTACAAAGCATCAGAAAAAGATAAAAGTTAAGTCAGGATTCTATATAGATGAGACAAATCTTATCATAATGCAGGAAAAACTTGCTAAAGAGTTTATAATGAAGGACCTTTTACAACTTGCATCTAAATATAGAGTAGTTGGAACTGATAAACTTAGAAAATATAATATAAGAGCTATAAAACCAAAGGTTATTGGAAATTTCAGTCATTCAATAGACTTTTTAGAAGGAGAGATAGAACTTGATTTAGAGGGAGAAAAGTTTTCAATTCTAGATGTTCTTTCAGCTTACAGGAAAGATTCATATATCATGCTTAGTGATGGAACAAGTGCTCTTATTAATAAAAAATATATTGAAAAACTTGAAAGAATATTTAAAGACAGTGATAAAAAGCAGGTTAAGCTTTCGTTCTTTGACCTTCCATTAGTTGAGGAGCTTATTGAGGATAAGATTTTCTCAGAAGAGATGAATAAAAGCAGAGCCTTTTTCAAAGGGATAAATAATATAAAAGATTACAAAGTATCAGCTCCAAAGGTAAATGCAACTTTAAGAGAGTATCAGGAGTATGGTTACAAGTGGCTTTCATACCTTATGGATAACCATTTAGGTGGATGTCTTGCAGATGACATGGGACTTGGAAAGACACTTCAGGCAATAGCTTTACTTACAAGACTTCATGGTAAAAAAGGTAAGAAGAGTCTTGTTGTAATGCCAAAATCCCTTATATATAACTGGGATGGAGAGATAAAAAAATTCAGCCCAAAATTAAAAGTAGGTATCTATTATGGTAACTTTAGAAATAAGAGTATCATAGATAAGAATGAAGTTATACTTACAACTTATGGAACAGTCAGAAATGATATTGAGATGATAAGAGATTACTATTTTGATTGTGTAATATTAGATGAATCTCAAAATATTAAAAACGTCAATGCACAGACTACAAAGGCTATTATGCTTTTAAATTCTGGACATAGAGTTGCATTAAGTGGTACCCCAATTGAGAATAACTTAAGTGAATTATATTCACTATTTAGATTTTTAAATCCATCTATGTTTGGAACTTTAGATGAGTTTAATACATTCTATGCAATTCCTATTCAAAGGGAAAATGACACAGATGCAATTGAAGAGTTAAGAAAGAAGGTATATCCATTCATACTTAGAAGAATTAAAAAAGAGGTATTGAAGGACTTACCTGATAAGATAGAAAAAACAATGTACATTGAAATGAATCCAGAGCAGAAAAAGTTATACGAAGAGAGAAGAATGTACTACTACAAAATGGTACACTCACAGATTCAGGAAAATGGAATTGGAAAAACACAATTTTTCATCCTTCAGGCTTTAAATGAGCTAAGACAGATAACAAGCTGTCCAGAGGCTAAAAGTCATGGAGTGATGTCGAGCAAAAGAGAAGTACTTATAAACAACATAGTTGAAGCAGTGGAAAATGGTCATAAGGTTCTTGTATTTACTAACTATATAAACTCAATTAACAGTATATGTGAGGACCTGGATAGAAATGGTATAAAATATCTTTCTATGAGTGGAAGCACTAAAGATAGACAACTTCTTGTGGATAAATTCCAAAAAGACAGCAAATATAAGGTATTTGTAATGACACTGAAAACAGGAGGAGTTGGTCTTAACCTTACAGCGGCAGATACAATATTCATATACGACCCATGGTGGAATAAAACAGTGGAAAATCAGGCTATAGACAGAGCATATAGACTTGGTCAGGACAGAACTGTATTCTCTTACAAACTGATACTTAAAGACACCATAGAGGAAAAGATATTACAGTTACAGGAATCGAAGATAAAACTTCTGGATAATCTGATATCTGAAGATAATGCTACGCTTAAGACACTTACAGAAAAAGATATTGAGTTTATTTTAGGAGACTAGAAATTTAGGGAGATAGTATGGCAATTAGTAGAGATAGATTTAGAGAAGCACTTAACGAATTTTATTCTAAAGAGACTTTGTTTAGACTTTATACAAAATACTTTTTAGACTGGATAGCAGAGGGATACATTGGAAGCAATCTTGGACTTTTTGAGGTATCTTTGATAAGCGAGAATACTAATAAACAGACATTCCTGGATTTGCTTGAACAGTTTTACGGAAAGGAAGAGGTTTTTGCTACAATTTATGACAAACTTGATAAAAATGTAAAAGCTGTATTTGAAAAGATTGTATGGGGAGATGGAACATTTTTTATCCCTATGGATGAAAGAGAAAAATATTTCAAAATGGAAAACAGCTATGATGTAAATAAAGACCTTAAAGATGAATTTCTATTTTTTAAGGGAGAAAAGGATAATAAAAAAGGTGAGTACCTTTTCCTTGATTATGACATCATAAGAGTAGTTAGAAAATTTATGAAAAAACCTGCTGAGTACAACATTATTCCTGTTACTAAAATAGAGGATATGCTATTCAATGACAGTGAAAATGAGATAATTGAAAACCTCAAGCTTTATTTTGAGTTCTATAATGAGGGAGGGATATCTCTTTCAAATAGCTCAAAGATACTTAAAGCTTCAAAGGTAAATATGAAGAAATATTGCAACATAACTGAATATTATGAAGATGCAAAAGACCTTGATTTCTTAAAAACTGAAACTTTAGCACTATTTTTCTTCTTAGCAAAGGATGAATATGTAAAAGAGGAGTATTTCAAGGTATCAAATATAAAGACAATAGTAGATGACTTTATGAGTGGAGAGCTTATAAAAGAGGAGAGCTATCACTTTACCTCACTTTATCTTAACTACTTAAAAGGTGTTAAAAACATCTGGAAATCAAAAGAGGAGATAAAAAGAGGACTTGGAACAATAAGAAAGATTATAGATGAGATTCCAGATAATGAGATAGTAAGTGTTGACAACATAATAAAGGCAATCCTATATAGAGATGAATTTATTGAGATAATAGATGTTAAAGACGCTTATGACTATATCTATATAAATGAGGCTAACTATGAAAGAACTAAGATAATAGGATATGAAAAATATCTTATGTACGTAGCTGTACCATTTATAAAATCAGTTTTATTCATCTTAGGAGCATTGGGAATGTTTGGTGTCTACTATGACTCACCATCTATTAATAACTCGCTATACCTTAAAAATGGATATCTAAGTAAGTATGATGGTATTAAATACATCAAATTTACAGAGCTTGGAAGATACTGCTTTGGTAGAACTGAAGAGTATGATTTTAAAAATGCAAAAGAGGATGGAGAAGTTATTCTAGATGATAACAGACTTATTGCAACAATAATGGGAGATGCCCCAGTACAGACAATGTTCTTGCAAAGAGTTGCCCATAAAATAGCTGGAAATAAATATAAATTTACAAAGGAAAACTTCGTAAAAGGTGTCAATAGTTTTGAAGATATAAAGAGCAGAGTTGATGAATTCTACTCTAAGATACAAGCTGAACCTAATGATTTCTGGAGAGGTTTCTTTGATGAGATACTTGATAAGAGCAGTGCCATAAAAGCTGAAAATCATTTTGTAGTGTTAAAGCTTAAAAACGACAAGGACCTTATCAAAACAATAACTAGAGATGAGAGATTTAAGCCACTTATGTTAAAGGGTGAAGATTATCATCTACTTGTAAAGACTGAAAATGTAAGTGAGATAATAAGTCTTTTCAAAGAGCATGGATACTATGTAAATTTTTAGAATGATTATAAAAAGATTTCAAGATATCTCTTGAGGTCTTTTTTTATCATACCTCAGGGGAAATAAAGTGTAAAAAACCTGTTAAAGTGATATAATACAGGTAATAATAACAAATGGAGATAAGAATGGAGAATATAAAGGAAACTATTACTGTACAGGCTGAGGAACAGGACAAAGGGAAGAGAATAGATAAGTTTATAAGTGAAGTTGTAGACGATGCAACACGTTCATATATTCAAAAGCTTATAAGTGAAGGATTGGTAGAGATTCAGGGGAAAAAAGTAACTAAAAGCGGTAATAAGCTTAAGGGAAATGAATCTATTACAATTAATCTTCCTGAGGATGAAGTTCTTGAACTTGTACCTGAGGATATTCCACTGGATATTATCTATGAAGATTCTGATATTATTGTGGTTAATAAAGGACCTGATATGGTGGTACATCCAGCTCATGGAAATTATTCAGGGACTCTTGTAAATGCACTTTTATATCATACTAAGGAGCTTTCTGGTATAAATGGAGATATTAGACCTGGAATAGTTCATAGACTTGATAAAGATACAAGTGGAATAATAGTTGTAGCAAAAAATGATGCTGCACATGAAAATCTTGCTAAGATGTTTAAAGAGAAAAATCTTGAAAAAACATATATGTGCATTGCAAAGGGAATATTTAAAGATAAAGAGGGAAGATTGGAAACCTTTATAGGGCGTGACCCAAAAGATAGAAAGAAAATGGCAGTTGTAGAAGAAAATGGAAAGCTTGCTATTTCAAATTATAAAGTATTAGATGAAAGTAAAAATCACTCTCTTGTAGAGGTGAAGATAGAGACAGGAAGAACCCATCAGATAAGAGTGCATATGAAGTATCTAAATCATCCTATTATGGGAGATACAACTTATGGTAATGGAAGTGATGGAGCAAAAAGACAGATTCTGCATGCATACAAATTAAAGTTTATCCATCCAGGAACTGGAGAAGAGATGACAGTTGTTGCACCTCTTCCTGAGGACTTTAAAGGGGCAGCAAAACATGTAGGACTTGACATAAAGAAAGTAGAGGTAGAATAAGAGGATGACAGATGAACTTCATCAATTTGATATTGAACAGGGTAATGATATAGTAGGTGTAGATGAGGCTGGAAGAGGTCCACTTGCAGGACCGGTAGTAGCAGCTGCAGCTAAACTTAAAGATTATAATGAAGTACTAAGAGAGATAAATGACTCTAAAAAACTCACTGAAAAGAAAAGAGAGAGACTTTTTGATGTTATTATGGAGCACTTTCATGTAGGTGTTGGTATAGCTTCAGTTGAAGAGATAGACAGTATAAATATACTAAATGCCACTTTTCTTGCAATGAGAAGGGCAATTGAAAATTTAGGTGGAAATTGCACTGATGATACACTTGTATTAGTAGATGGAAATTTTAAAATAAGAGAGTATAAAGGAAAGCAACAGGAGGTAATAAAAGGAGATGCAAAGAGTCTTTCAATAGCAGCAGCTTCTATTATTGCCAAGGTAACAAGAGATAGAATGATGGTTGCAGAAGGTGAGAAATATCCAGAATATCACTTTGAAAAACATAAAGGTTATGGAACAAAGGCTCATAGAGAAGCGATATTTGAGCATGGAGTTTTAGATATTCATAGAAAGAGTTTCTTAACTAAGATTCTGGCCAAACATGGTAAATAGACGTCAGTTAGGAAAAGAGTATGAGGATAGAGCAACCAAGATTCTGGAAGAAAATGGATATAAAATAATTAAAAAAAATTATTTTGGAAGATATGGAGAAATTGATATAATTGCACAAAAGAAAAACCTCCTTGCAATAGTGGAGGTAAAATTCAGAAAGACCAGAAAATATGGAGAGGGAATTGAAGCAGTAGACATACGAAAGATAAGAAGAATGTATAAAACTGCTAAAGAATTCATCTATAAGAAAAAATTATATGATATGGATATAAGATTTGACTGTATATATTTTCTGGACAGTGAGGTCTCTTGGACTAAGAACATTGCGTGGGGTGATGAAATTGGATTTTAAATGCATTAAATGTGGATGTGACAAGTATCAGGTTAAGACAACAATACTTCCAGAAAAGAGTCCTGGTCTCAAATTGGAATTTGGGACTTATTATATAAAGACCTGCTTAAATTGCGGGTATACAGAGATATATTCCGCTAAAATAGTAAATATGGAAAAAATGGAGAAGCATGAAAAACCTTGTCCAGAGTTTTAAAAATCTGATTTTTTCTCAGAAGTGTCCAGTATGTGGTAGAGAAACAGATGGAGATTACTTTATCTGCAGTGACTGCTATGGAATATTGAGAAAAAAAGGGACAATGAAAAATATTGGTAATTATTATTATCTTTATTACTATGACAGGGATATAAAAAAAGTAATAGCGGACTACAAACTTAAAAACAGGAAAATTCTTGGAAAAGAGCTTGCTCAATTAAGTAAGAGAGCTCTTAAAAAACTCATAGCTGATAAGGAGATAGATATAGTAATCCCTGTGCCTATAAGTGAAAAAAGGTACAAAGAGAGGGGGTTTAATCAAGTTGAAGAATTTTTAAATTGGTGTGAAATTAAATATAGAAAAATATATAGGGAGAAGGATACTGAGCATATGTATAGTATTCTCAATGTGGAAAAAAGAGAGAAAAATATTGCAGATGCTTTTAAAAATAGAAATTTGAAATTGGACAGGAAAAATATCCTGATAGTTGATGATATAGTAACAACTGGTACAACAATAAAGGAGATAAAAAAGGAGATAACTAAAAATAGTTCTCCTGAAAATATATACGTTTTTTCTATTGCTATATCGAGAGTTTTTAAGGAATAGGAGAGATTATGGAATTATATATAGACAACAAAAAAGTAAAGCTCAAGGGCAAAAAATATGAGAGCTTTGGAAAAGCAATAAATGATATTATCATTCATCTTAAAAAGGATAATAAAATCCCTTATAAATTTTATGTCAATGGAGAGTCTTTAAAAGATAATTCAATAATAAATGTTGATGACCTTAAACTTATTGAGGTAATTACAAAGTCCGAAGGAGAGGTACTTTTAGATTCACTTTTAAAAGCTAAGGCTCAGATAGAACTATATTTTGAACTTTTTGACGGATTTTCACAAGAAAATGAAGAGGAAGATGAAGAGCCACAAGAGATTGAAGTAGAAGTTGAAGTTATAGAAGAGGAAAATGCTACATATGCAAATGAACCTCTTGTAATAAATGAGGTAGAACTTTTAGAAAGAGTGATATTCTTAAGATGGTTCTACAATCTTCTTTTACTGATTAAAGCAAGTGGAGATCTTGAATTTGTTTATGATGATTTTAATGAATATGTAGATGATGTTGAAAAAGAACTTAAACTTGCAGAAGATGCATATGACTCGAAAGATTATGAGACATTTTTAGATATTTTACAATTTTCAGTTGGTGATCTTTTAAATGAGTTTTATAATAATTTTGATAATTATTACTCAGATATTGCTGCTGAAGAAAATCGTAAAAGATTGCCCAATTAATAGTTATTAAGTGAGCATTCTTATATTTGAAAATTTACCTCTGCTGTGATAATATTTAAAATGAATAAGAATAAAAGTAGAATAAATTAATTAAATTAATTGATGGAGGGACTAAACATGAGAACTAATGTAATAGCTGGAAACTGGAAAATGAATAAAACAAATGAAGAAGCAGTAAAAATGCTTACTGAATTAAAAGGATTAGTAAAAGATGTAAAAGATGTAAAAGTAATAATTGGAGCACCTTTTACAGCTCTTTCAGATGCTGTTAAAGCAGTTGAAGGAAGCAACATAGGAATAGCGGCTGAAAATGTTTATCCAAAAGCATCAGGAGCTTACACAGGAGAAGTATCACCTGTAATGTTAAAATCAATAGGGGTAAAATACGTAATTTTAGGACACTCTGAAAGAAGAGAATACTTCCACGAAACTAATGAATTTATAAATGAAAAAGTAAAAGCAGTACTTGAAAATGGAATGACACCTATTCTTTGTATTGGAGAAAAATTAGAAGATAGAGAAGGTGGAAGAACTGCTCAAGTAACTGAAAAACAAATTAGAGAAGGTTTAGCAGGAATAACAGCTGAAGAAGCTAAAAACATAATCGTTGCATACGAACCAGTATGGGCAATTGGAACAGGAAAAACTGCTACTCCAGAAATGGCTCAAGAAACTCACAAACAAATTAGAGAAGTTTTAAAAGATATGTTTGGATCAGTTGCTGATGAGATGGTAATTCAATATGGTGGATCAATGAAACCAGGAAATGCAGCAGAATTACTTGCTCAAGCAGATATTGATGGTGGTCTTATAGGAGGAGCATCATTAGAAGCTGATTCATTTGCTAAAATAGTTTTAGCTGCAAGAAAATAGGAGGAAAACAAAGATGAAAAAACCATTGATGTTAATGATTTTAGATGGTTGGGGAATAAATACACATCCTGAACAAAAAAATGCAATTACAACTGCAAATCCAGAAACTTTTAACAGACTTTTAAAAGAGTATCCACACTCACAACTAGAAGCTTCAGGAGAAGCTGTTGGATTACCTGATGGACAAATGGGTAACTCTGAAGTTGGACACTTAAATATTGGATCAGGAAGAATAATATATCAACCATTAGTTGAAATATCTAAAGATATTAAAGATGGAACTATATATGAAAATCCTGTTTTAAAAGAAGCTTTTGAAGCTGCTGTAAAAGGAACTGGAAGAGTTCACTTTGGTGGACTTGTATCAAATGGGGGAGTTCACTCTCACATAGATCATTTGTTCGGATTACTTGCAATGGCTAAAAAGTATGGAGTTAAAGCTTATGTTCATGCATTTTTAGATGGAAGAGATACACCTCCAAAATCTGGAGAAGGTTTCTTAAAAGAACTTGAAGCTGAAATGAAAAAAATTGGAGAAGGAAAAATAGCTACAATATCTGGAAGATATTACGCTATGGACAGAGATAAAAACTGGGATAGAATAAAACTTGCTTATGACGCAATTGTTTTAGGAGAAGGAAAGAAAGCATCATCAGCAACTGAGGCTATTGAAAACTCATATGCTGAAAATGTAACAGATGAGTTTGTTATCCCTACTGTAATAGATGCAGAAGGATTAGCAAAACCTGGAGATGTTTTCATCAATTTCAACTTCAGACCAGACAGAGCTAGAGAGATAACTAGAGCTTTAAATGATAAAGATTTCACTGGATTTGAAAGAAAATATCCTGAAATTAAATACTACTGTATGCGTCAATATGATGCTACAATAGATGCTCCAGTAATTTACGCAGACAAAGAGATCAAAAATACTTTAGGAGAAGTATTATCAAAAGCAGGAATGAAACAATTAAGAACTGCTGAAACTGAAAAATATGCTCACGTTACATTCTTCTTTAATGGAGGAGTGGAAGTTCCATTCCCTGGAGAAGATAGAAAACTTGTAGCATCTCCAAAAGTAGCAACTTATGATTTACAACCTGAAATGTCAGCTTGTGGAGTAACTGAAGGACTTATGGAAGCTTTAAATTCAGATCAATATGATGTAATCATAATAAACTATGCAAACCCTGATATGGTAGGACATACAGGAGTGTTTGAAGCTGCTGTTGCTGCAGTTAAGAAGATAGATAGATGTATTGCTACAGTATCTAAGAAGGTTCTTGACTTAGGTGGAACTCTTCTTATTACAGCTGACCATGGTAACGTTGAACTTATGGAAGATCCTGTAACTCACGCACCATTTACAGCACATACAACTAATAAAGTTCCATTTATCCTAGTTTCTGAAAAATATAAAAATGCAAAACTTGATGATGGAAAATTATCAGATATAGCTCCTACTATGTTAGATATATTAGGAATAGCTAAACCAGCAGAGATGACTGGAAAATCACTTATTGAAAAGTAAAAAATGTAAATAAATTAAAAAGAGAGGACGGGCGA